>NZ_JBSFYC010000057.1:0-51433 GCF_053595675.1 Streptomyces sp. NPDC002446
CTCGTGGCCGGGCGGCACGATCGCCGCCGTCTGCTCCAGCCATGCGGTCAGTTCCGTCGCGCGTACGGACAGCTCACAGACGGAGCAGGGTGGAGAGGCGCCCGACGGGAGTCCCGGTGCGCTCAGGTGTCGATGCGCGAACGGTCCAGGGTGGACGCGGAGTTGGTGATGAACTCCTTACGGGGGGCGACTTCGTTGCCCATCAGGAGGTCGAAGGCCTGCTCCGCCGCTTCGAGGTCGCTGATGTTGATGCGGCGCAGGGTGCGGTGGCGCGGGTCCATGGTCGTCTCGGCGAGCTGGTCGGCATCCATCTCACCCAGGCCCTTGTAGCGCTGGATGCTGTCCTTGTAGCGGACCTTCTTGCGCTCGAGTTCGAGCAGGGTCTGGCGCAGCTCGTTGTCCGAGTAGGTGTAGATGTACTTTTCCTGACCCTTCTTCGGGTTGGTCAGCTCGACGCGGTGCAGCGGCGGGACGGCGGAGAAGACCCGGCCCTGTTCGACCATCGGCCGCATGTAGCGCTGGAAGAGAGTCAGCAGCAGGCAGCGGATGTGGGCGCCGTCGACGTCCGCGTCGGCCAGGAAGATGACCTTGCCGTAGCGGGCGGCGTCGATGTCGAAGGTGCGGCCGGAACCGGCCCCTATGACCTGGATGATGGCGCCGCACTCGGCGTTCTTGAGCATGTCCGAGACCGACGACTTCTGGACGTTCAGGATCTTGCCGCGGATCGGCAGCAGTGCCTGGAATTCCGAGTTCCGCGCCAGCTTCGCGGTACCCAGCGCCGAGTCGCCCTCCACGATGAAGAGCTCGCTGCGGTCGACGTCGTCGCTGCGGCAGTCCGCGAGCTTGGCCGGCAGCGAGGAGGACTCCAGTGCCGTCTTCCGGCGCTGGGCCTCCTTGTGCTGGCGGGCTGCGATACGGGTACGGGCCGCCGCGACGACCTTCTCCATGACGGCACGCGCCTGCTGCTTGGCGTCCCGCTTGGTGGAGGTCAGGAACGCCTTGAGCTCGCGGCTCACCACCTGGGCGACGATCCGGGAGGCGGCCGAGGTGCCGAGCACCTCCTTGGTCTGGCCCTCGAACTGCGGCTCGGCGAGCCGGACGGTCACCACGGCGGTGAGGCCCTCCATGGCGTCGTCCTTGACGACGTCGTCCTCGGCGACGCGGAGCAGCTTGCTGGACCGCAGGGCCTCGTTGACGGTCTTGGTGACCGACCGCTCGAAGCCGGAGACGTGGGTGCCGCCCTTGGGGGTGGCGATGATGTTGACGAACGACCTGACGGTCGAGTCGTAGCCCGTGCCCCAGCGCAGCGCGATGTCGACGCCCAGTTCCCGGGTGACTTCGGTCGGTGTCATATGGCCACGGTCGTCGAGGACCGGCACGGTCTCCTTGAAGGTGCCCTGGCCGGTCAGCCGCAGCACGTCGCAGACGGCCTTGTCCTGTGCCAGGTACTCACAGAACTCGCTGATGCCGCCGTCGTAGCGGAACGTCTCTTCCGTCTTGCCGGCGCCGTCGATGCCGCGCTCGTCCCGGACGACGAGGGTCAGGCCCGGCACGAGGAAGGCGGTCTGACGGGCGCGGGCGTGCAGCGTCTCCAGGGAGAGCTTGGCGTCCTTGAGGAAGATCTGCCGGTCGGCCCAGTAACGGACGCGGGTGCCGGTCTTGGTCTTGGGGATCCGCTTGCCCTTGAGGAGGCCGTTGCCCGGGTCGAAGGGGGCGTCGGCGCCGGATTCGGTGAAGATGCCGGGGACGCCGCGCCGGAAGCTGATCGAGTGCGTCCGGCTGCTGCGGTCGACCTCGACGTCGAGGCGCGCGGAGAGCGCGTTGACGACGGAGGCGCCCACGCCGTGCAGGCCACCGGAGGCCGCGTAGGAGCCGCCGCCGAACTTTCCGCCGGCGTGCAGCTTGGTCATCACGACCTCGACGCCGCTCAGACCGGTCTTGGGCTCGACGTCGACGGGGATGCCGCGGCCGTTGTCGCGGACCTCCACCGATCCGTCGTCGTGGAGGATCACCTCGATGTGGTCGCAGTAGCCGCCCAGTGCCTCGTCGACGGAGTTGTCGATGATCTCCCACAGGCAGTGCATCAGACCGCGGCTGTCCGTGGAGCCGATGTACATGCCGGGGCGCTTGCGGACGGCCTCGAGGCCCTCGAGGACGAGCAGATGCCGCGCGGTGTAGTTGGAACCGTCCCGGTCTGCCCCGGTCAGCACTGCGGTGGACGGCACGGACATCTCGGCGGTCACGCGGTTCGCTCCTCGCTGAATTTCTGGCAGTCCGCATTCCGCGGACTCGGTTGTGGCGGTGTCGCCGGTGAGAGGGTACCGAGGCCCAGTAGAGCCGATGTGACGCCACCCGTAAGCATGCTCATGGTAGTAGAATTTCGCTCGTACGTTCGATCCCTCGTTGGGGTGACGTCCTAGTGACGTGCACATCACGTTCCCTTCGAGGCATGAACCATTTAGGCTCCGGGCACGTCCTCATCAACAACCGGCAAGCCAGCCGGGAGGACAGACAACAACCAACGTGAATCAGACCACCACGCAATACGGCTCATTCGCCGCCACCCGGCAGCACCCGGCCCCCTCGGAAATTTTTTTCGAGGAAAAGGCACGAGCGGGAACGTTTTCGGCCTGGTTGGATGTTGACCCTGGTACGACAGCTCGTCGAGCTAGAGAAGAGGCGACGTGACTACTGTTCTGACACCCGCGAGCCCGCTGACGGCCGCTGACCGCTGCGACCGCTGCGGCGCCCAGGCATACCTGCGCGTCGTCCTGATGTCCGGCGGAGAACTGCTCTTCTGCGCCCACCACGGTCGCAAGTTCGAGCCAGAACTCAAGAAGATCGCCGCGGAAATACAGGACGAGACGGAGCGGCTGACCGCCTCTCCGACGTCTGCGTCCGATGAGGAACGCTGACACTTCGCATCCACGACGAGCGAACAGCGGCTCAGCGCCGTGCGGCGGGCGGTTCCCCCGGCACCACCGGGGAGGCCGCCCGCACGCGTACGCTCTCGCATGCCTGTCGGCTCCCCTGACCGCTCAGCCGGCTCCGTGTGCCGTCACGGCCGGCAACAGCGCGAAGGCGCGCGTATAGACCCCCGGGCTGCCTGCCTGGCCGCAGCCTGTCCCCCATGACACCAGCCCCACGAGCCGCCCGCGCACGACCAGCGGCCCGCCGCTGTCCCCCTGGCAGGCGTCCTTGCCGCCTTCCGGCTCCCCCGCGCACAACATCGAGTGCGACCGGTACGTACCGTCGGCGCTGCCCGGATAAGCCCGCGCGCAGACGGCGTCGCGCAGCACATTGACGTGCGCCGACCGCAGCCGAGTCGCATAGCTGCCCTCACCCGTGGTGTCCCCCCAGCCGTAGACCGTGGCCCGGCTGCCCGGCCGGTAGGCGGCGTCACGACGACCGGCTATCGGGATGGGCCGGTTCGGGACCGGCTTGTCGAGCGTGATCACGGCCATGTCACCGTCGTTCGTCCAGGTGTCATAGTGCGGGTTGACCCATACCTTCGCGGGCTTGTGCTCCTGGCCACCGGCGCCGGTGAGGTTGTCGCGTCCGATCACGACCCGAAGATCCCGTACCTGGCGCCAGGGGACGCCCAGCACCTCCTTGCTCAGGCAGTGCGCGGCCGTCACCACTGTGGAGTGTCCGACGAGCACGCCGCCGCAGAACTGTCCGGAGCGCTGGGCGCCGAAGCGGTCGTGGGAGGCCAGCGCCACCGCCCAGGGGCTCTGCGACATCTGGGCGGGCTTCCCGCCGATCACCGACTCGTCCGCGGCCGCCGACGCCGGCAGGGCGAGGACCAGGGCGAGGGCTCCGAAGCCAGCACGTACGGTCGGATGCATACGGACTCCTGACTCTGGGACAGCGTTCGCCCACCCAGAGTGAGCCAGACGGCCTTGCCCCGCACCCGGGACTGCCACGAGCCCGGCCCCTCCACGCTGGAGGAACCGGGCTCGTGGCGCTGTCCGGGCGGGTTGGGCTAGTCGAGGTAGTCGCGCAGCACCTGGGAGCGGGACGGGTGCCGCAGCTTCGACATCGTCTTCGACTCGATCTGACGGATCCGCTCACGCGTGACGCCGTAGACCTTGCCGATCTCGTCCAGCGTCTTGGGCTGGCCGTCCGTGAGGCCGAAGCGCATGGACACCACGCCGGCCTCGCGCTCGGAGAGGGTGTCCAGCACCGAGTGCAGCTGCTCCTGCAGAAGCGTGAAGCTGACCGCGTCGGCCGGGACGACGGCCTCGGAGTCCTCGATGAGGTCACCGAACTCGCTGTCGCCGTCCTCGCCCAGCGGGGTGTGCAGCGAGATGGGCTCGCGGCCGTACTTCTGGACCTCGATGACCTTTTCCGGGGTCATGTCGAGTTCCTTGGCCAGCTCCTCCGGGGTGGGCTCGCGGCCCAGGTCCTGGAGCATCTGGCGCTGGACACGCGCCAGCTTGTTGATGACCTCGACCATGTGGACGGGGATACGGATCGTACGGGCCTGGTCGGCCATGGCGCGGGTGATGGCCTGGCGGATCCACCACGTCGCGTAGGTCGAGAACTTGTAGCCCTTGGTGTAGTCGAACTTCTCGACCGCACGGATCAGACCGAGGTTGCCCTCCTGGATCAGGTCCAGGAAGAGCATGCCGCGGCCGGTGTAGCGCTTGGCCAGGGAGACGACCAGTCGGAGGTTGGCCTCCAGCAGGTGGTTCTTCGCGCGGCGGCCGTCCTCGGCGATGATCTCCAGCTCACGCTTGAGCTTCGGCGCGAGCTTGTCGGAGTTCGCCAGCTTGTCCTCGGCGAACAGGCCCGCCTCGATGCGCTTGGCGAGCTCCACCTCCTGCTCGGCGTTGAGAAGGGGGACCTTGCCGATCTGCTTGAGGTAGTCCTTGACCGGGTCGGCGGTGGCGCCGGCCGCGGCGACCTGCTGCGCGGGGGCGTCGTCCTCGTCGTCGTCGGACAGGACGAAGCCGGCGTTCTCCGCGCCCTCGGCGGCCTCGGGAGCGTCTCCCTTGCCGGGCGCCGCGGTCTCCTCGGCCACCTCGTCGTCGAGGAGCTCGTCGACGTCCTTCTTGGAGGCGGTCTTCTTCGCGGTGGCCTTCTTGGCCGTGGTCTTCTTCGCGACCGCCTTCTTGGCGGTCGTCTTCTTCGCCGCTGCCTTCTTCGCGGGCGCGGACTCGGACTCACCGGCCGACGGGTCCGCCATGGAGGCGGAGGCCGCGGCTGCGGTGGTCTTCTTGACCGTGGCGGTCTTGGCCGCGACGGTCTTGGTGGCGGTGCGCTTCGCCGGACTCTTCGCTGCGACGCTCTTGCGGGTGCGCTTGGGCGCCTCTGCGGCACTGACCATCAGCGTCACACCCTCCTCGTCGAGGATCTGGTTGAGGCTGCGCAGAACGTTCTTCCACTGGGTTGGCGGAATCTGGTCAGCCTCGAAGGCCCGACGCACGTCATCGCCGGCGATCTGCCCATCTGCCTTTCCCCGCTCGATGAGCGCCATCACAGACTCGGACTCGGCGATCTCCGGCGGGAGCGTACGGGATGTGCTGGCCGACACGAACAACCTCTCGGAACGATGGAAACGGCTTCCGACCCCGTCCAGTGTGGATCGGAGCCGACGACCGCCGGTGGGGATGGACCGACGGCGCAGGGGCAGCCGGGGAGTTGAACAGCGTCACGAACGCTGCCCGTATTCCCTCCTCGGCTATCACCTCTTAAGTCATCGCGCTTCCCTGAGGAGCGTTACGCCCAATCTGCGTGGCCCGAGTCACACCCCATAACGACCCATTCCCAGTCATATGACATGCAACCCTCCCAAGGTCCGCCGCCGGATCCGGTCGACGCCCCGGATCCGGCGATCTTGTGCGCCTTCGCCGCGTACGGCGTGCCCCGCCCGAGGGGTACGCGGGGCACGGGGGCCGCGCGGCGCCTACGGTCCGTACGCGGTCGAGTACGGGCCTTCAGTGCTCGCGGGGCGCGGGGACGACATGGTCGACGGGCGTCCCGGAGCCCTGGCCGGCGGCCTCGCCGTGGGCGGCGAGGAGCTGGCGCATCGCGGATTCGGCCGCCGTGGCGTCGCCGGAGCCGATGGCGTCGACGACCCTCATGTGCTGCCCCACCGACGTCTCGACCGGCCGCTCGCAGCCGCCGCTGGGGCCGCCGGAGACGTGCAGGGCGGCGGAGACGATGCCCGAGAGGTGCTCGAGCATGCGGTTGCCGGCGAGCTGGAGCAGGAGGGAGTGGAACTCGGCGTCGGCGCGGGAGAAGGTCATGGTGTCGCCCTGGGCCGCGGAGTGGCCCATGATCTCGACCATGTCGGCGAGCCGCTGCTGGACGTCCTCCCTGCCGTGGCCGGCCGCGAGCCGGGCGGCCAGCGGCTCGATCGTCCAGCGCAGCTCGCACAGCTCACGGCGCTGGTCGTCGCGCTGCGGGCCATAGGCCCGCCATTCGATGATGTCGGGGTCGAGGAGGTTCCAGTCGCTGACCGGGCGTACCCGGGTGCCGACGTTGGGGCGGGCGCTGACGAGGCCCTTGGCCTCGAGGACGCGCAGCGACTCACGGACGACGGTGCGGGAGACCTCGAAGCGCTGGCCGATCTCCTCGGGGACGAGCGGGCGGTCGGCGCCGAGATCGCCGGAGACGATCATCTGGCCGAGCTGCTGGACGAGTTGGCCGTGCAGGCCTCGGCCCCGGCTGCCGGCGGCGCGGCGGCCGACCCGGCCGATGTCGGCTTCGGAGCCGTCCCAGACCTGCGAAACGCGCTCGGCACGCTCCGGACCGGCTGCGTTGTTGGCGTTCGCAGCGCCGGCGGCGCTGGCGGTGGCGTAGGGGTAGCGGTCAAGCTCGCCCGGGCCTGCGAGGCCGGTGTCGCCGGGGCGAGCCGCGGTCATCATGGTGTGCGCAAGGGTACTCACGCATCCTTTGTCGGCGACACCCTGAACGCCCTTGAGGTCTTTGGTGAAAAGCACACGAAAGGGTGATCGCCCCCCATCTCCGAATTGACGCTTTATCGGAAAGAAATGCGCTCTCCACAGCGAGTTATGGACAACAGCCATAACAACACAGCGTCAAAACAGGCGTCTTACTCGGTCAGAACACGAAGCCATAAAGCGCCATGGATACATCACCGCAGGCCAGAGCCGGTCAGCGCCAACGCCGTTGCGCTGCCTGCGAGTTGGCCCGTGCGCCGGCTCACGACCGAAATGCCTCGGTCGATTCCGGAGGGGCACTTGACGGCGGCAGCGTGATCAGTGACCGGCAGCAGGCCCCGTTTGCGGCGACGACGCGGCGACCCCCGGGCCAACCCTGTTGCGGCGAACCGAAGTACGGCGGGGATCGCCATTCCGGCGCAACTACGGCTGTTACAGAAAAGGACAGTTGAGGGGCCGCCCATCCTGTGAGCAGGCAAGGTGCCCGCGGCGCGGCGGGAGGGCGCGCCGGGGAGGCAGGGCAGGGCAAGGCCGGCAGCGGAGCCGGAGGCACGGCCGGGCGGGCGGACCGGTCGGGGTATCGCGGGCACCGGGGGCGGACCGCTCAGGCCGGAGATCCCACCGGTCGGCGACTATCGGGGACGCTGGGGCACTCACACAGCAAGAATACTAGCTTATGTCCTATTTTCTCGTAATTGTTCAATCTTGACGGTGCGTCGTGTCCCCGCGGGCGCACGCCGGTCCGGCGGCACCGCGGTATGCGCCCCTGGCTCAGATCTCCGGGCGCAGCATCGGCGGATTGAGCAGGGTCGCCCCGCCGGCCCTGAACAGCTGTGCAGGGCGGCCGCCCTGGCGCGTGGTGGTGCCGCCCGTGGGCACCAGGAACCCAGGGGTGCCGGTCACCTTGCGGTGGAAGTTGCGGGGATCGAGCGCCACACCCCAGACCGCCTCGTAGACCCGGCGCAGCTCGCCCACGGTGAACTCGGGCGGGCAGAACGCCGTGGCGAGCGAGGAGTACTCGATCTTCGAGCGGGCGCGCTCCACACCGTCGGCGAGGATCCGGGCGTGGTCAAAGGCGAGCGGCGCCGCCAGCTCGCCCTCGCGGGCATGGGGGTCGCCCTGCTCCAGGAGTGTCTCCACCGGTGCCCAGCGCGCGCTGTGGGCGTCTCCACCGGGCGTGGGGGCGGGCAGGTCTGGGGCGAGGACCAGGTGTGCGACGCTGACGACCCGCATCCGGGGGTCGCGCTTGGGGTCGCCGTACGTGGCGAGCTGTTCCAGGTGCGCGCCGTAAGCCGGCGACGCGTCCATCGGGGACTGCGCGTGCAGCCCGGTCTCCTCGGCGAGCTCCCGGGCCGCCGCGTCCTCGAGGTCCTCGTCGGCCCGGACGAATCCGCCAGGCAGCGCCCAGCGGCCCTGGAACGGCGGCTCACCGCGGCGTACTGCCAGCGCGCACAGGGCGTGGCGGCGCACGGTGAGCACGACCAGGTCGACGGTGACAGCGAAGGGCGGGAAGGCCGACGGGTCGTAGGGAGGCATGGCGTGATCATAGTCGTCCGCCTGACGATAAACAGGCCCACGAGGCACCTCACGAGCCCAGTTGCAGACCTTCCGCAGCCGCCTCCACCATCCCCATGCCGAGTCTGCTGATCCGTAGGGCGAACGGCTGCTCCGCGACGCTCAGGCCGGTGAGCTGTATCGCGCCGAGCGGGGCCGTACCGAGCGGCCGCAGGGACACCGTCCCTGCGGGGACATCGGGGCGCAGGCCGGCGAGCGCGATCAGTATCTGCACCGCACCTGCCGCCGCCACGGCCGCCGGACGGCAGGCCGCCGGGTGCGGCACGGGGGCGCCGCCGGCGGTGCGCTGCTCCCCCGCGTACATCTCCGGGAGGCGGTGACCGAAGCTTTCCGCGGCGTCGAGGACGCCCTTGGTCAGGGAGCCGGCGGCCCGCTCATGGCCGGCCGCGGCCAGGCCTGCGGCGGCGATCGCGGTTTCGTGGACGCGGACCGCGCCGCTGCGGTGGCCGAACGGGTTGTAGGCGCTCTCCTTGACGCCCAGCCCGCGCAGGCCCCACCCGGAGTCCATGGCCGGGCCGCCGAGCAGTCTGGCCAGCTGGTCGGTCTGTGCGGCGTCCAGCAGGCCCGGAGCCAGGGTGCCGCCGCCGAGCAGGCCGGTGTCGAGGAGGTGGGCGGTCGTGGAGCCGAAGTGCGGGACCGGCCGTCCGCCGGCGGTGAGCAGGGCGGCGGGGCGGCCGCCCGCGCGGTCCTCGACCCAGAAGTCCGTGCGGAACCGGGTCCGCAGATCCGCGGCCCAGTCCCGCAGCTCCGCCGCGTCGGACGATCCGTACGCCTCGAGGAGATCGGCGCCCAGCAGGGCGGCGCGGTGGGCATGGGCCTGGGTCTCGCAGCGGTACGGCCCGTCGGGCGCCGGGTCGGGGACGTAGCCACCGCGGCCGCCGTGCCGGGGGTCGGTCACGATGCGCAGCCATCGCAGGCAACGCTCCGCGGCGGGCATCAACCGCTCGGTTTCCGGCTCGGGCAGGCCCCAGCGGCGCGCCTCGGCGAGCACGGTGGGGAACAGCAGGGTGGCTTCGATGCCCGTGCAGCTCGGTGGAGCGTGCGGTCCGGCGTCCCGGAGAGCCCCGGGAATTCGGCCGAAATCCGCCCCTGGTGCGGCGTGTTGGCTGCGGGCGAGCGCACGCAGGGTGCCCGCGGCGAGCCTGGTGCCGAGCGGCAGCAGCATGCGGGCGGTCCACAGCGCCTCGGCCGGTGCGAGGCCGCAACGCCAGGGGAATCCGCCCGCGACATACACGTCCGCGGGAGCGGCCGGGTCACGCATCGCCAGGCCGTACAGATCGTCGAGGCTGCTCGCCATCAGGGCGTCGGCCCGCTGGTCGTCGCATTCCAGCCGGGCTGCCGTCCAGGGCTGCGGCGGGCGGTCACCGCGTTTCCGGGGCGCGAACGTGCCGCTGCGCGGGCCGGGGATGCGGGCACCCCCCATGCGTCGGTTGGTTGACGGGCCGCCGCCCGGTCCGCCGGGGGCGTGTTCCAGTGCGGCGTGCAGTTCGATGGTGCGGTGGCCGCCGGGCGGCAGGTTCAGCTCCCAGCGCAGCAGCCCCGCCGAGGCCAGGGCGTCGTCAGGCGCAGGATTCGCGGACACCACCGCATGCATCCCGGGCCCCGGCCAGCGGAGGCCGGAGCCGTGGACCGCGGCCCGCAGCTCGGGACCCGGGAGGCCGACGGCGACGGCTCCGAGCTCCGCGAGGTCCGTGCCGAGCCGGATCTCGACCGGCAGCCGGACGGGCCGTGCGGCGCTGCTGTGGAAGGTGATCTGCTCGGTGCCGTCGGCGTACCGCAGGCGCTCCATGCGGATCTCCGGGTCCGGCCCGCGCTCGCCGGTCCGGCGGACCGTGCCGATGAACCGGGCGCGGTCCGTGCGGGTCAACCTCCCCTGGACGACGAGTGGTTGGCCGCCCGCGACGCGCAGTTCGCAGTGGGACAGGACCCGTCGGCCGTCGCGGTAGAAGCCTTCCAGGCCGTGGCCCGTCAGCTGGCCGGAGTCGGGGGACACGGCAAGGGCCGGGAGGGCCACACAGACCAGTGCGGAGTGGACGGGTTGCGGTTGCGGGGCCCGGGGCGGCGCCGGGCGCCGCTCTTCGGGTGGCCGGCGGACCGGCTGGGTGGTGGGGACGTTGCCTGGCACGCTCTGCGCTCCCTGGTGGGGTCGGGGCTCGGTACGGCCTGCTCCATACAGGTGAACGGCGCGGCCGGTGCCCAGGTCACGCCGGACGCACGTCGTCGGTGTGATCATCGCCTGCTCCGGTCGTCGTCCCGGCCGGAGCGGCGCCTGCCGGGCCCGTCGGTGCTGCGGGTGCCGGGGCCCGTACCGCCACGTGGCCCCCGGGGGCGGCCGGCGGGCCCTGAGCGGGCCGGTCCCGAGCGCTTCGCGGGCTTCGGTGTCTCCTCGGCGGCGGGCGGCGGCCCGGCAGGGCTCATGGACGCGCCGCCGGCGGCGTCCATCGCCTCGCGGTGCTGCTCGCGCAGGCAGCGGCGCAGCGGCTCTGGGTCGAGGCCTTCGTTGATCGCGCGGTGCAGCAGCTGCGCGAAGGTGTACTCGGGGTCGAGGGCCAAGGCACAGCTGAGGGCGACCCGCGCGGACGGTCCGTCCTCGGTGGACCAGCAGACCCACCCGGCGAGCGTGAGCGGTGCCACCGCGTGTTCCACGTAACCGCCGGCGCAGCGGCGGGCAAGGGCGCGCCAGAGCCGCAGGGCCGGCGCCGCGACGGGGCCGTCCATCCACCCCGCCGCCCGGTCGCGGGTGACCCGGTCCTGGAGGCCGAGGATGAGGTCGGCGGCCTCGGCGTCGGTGATCAGTGCGTCGTCGCAGGCGTCCCGGGCCCGGTTGCTGCCCGAGGGGGTGTCCTGCCGGAAGCGGTGGATCATGGCGCCGGCCAGGTCGAGAGTGTCCCGGCGGACTGACGCCGCGCCGTCCCGCCGGAGCATACGGGGCACCAGTGCGCCGGCCGCCGCGTCCAGCGCCTTCTCCTGATCTGCGGCGCGCGGCCCCGTGCGGGGCCGCAGCCGGGCCTCCATCTCCTTGAGGGAGCCACGTACCTGCATTCCCGCGTACGCGGCGGCCGCGGCCATCACGGATGTGCCCGGCATGACCATGGGGGTGCCCTCTGCGGGGCAGCATCGGAAGTCGGGGCAGCAGTAGGACCAGAAGCGGCCGTTGGAGATGCAGAGCGCTTCGAGGACGGGTACGTCGAGTGCCCCGCAGGCGGTGCGCAGCCGCTGCGCGAGCGGCTTGAGGCGGTCCTTGACATCCTTGCCGCTCTCGCCCGCCGCGGGCTCCTGGCAGAGGTAGACGATGATCGCCGCGGGCCGGGCGGCACGTTCCCGGCCTGCTGAGATCAGACAGTCTGCGAGCTGGTCGGCGGTGTCCGGCCACTGTGCGGTGTCCGTCGGGATGCCGAGGCGGACCCGGCCGCCGAAGCGGCCGCGCTCGCCGTTGAGCGCCACCATCACGATGGAGTCGTCGGGATAGAAGCCCAGGAGATACGGCAGGGCGTCGGCGAGCTCGGCCGGCCCGCGCAAGGTCACCTGGGCTTCGGCGGGCCGGGGTTCGGTCGCGTCGGCAGCGGTTGCGGAGTGGGGACGGCTGGAGGCGAGGTCACCGGGTGCGGTGAGGTCGCTGAGCTCGGTGGGTCCGGATGGGCTCGCGGGTGTGGCGGGGGTCGGCGGTTCGGAGGCGCCGGAGGAGGGTGACGAGGGGGAGGGCGACGAGGAGGGTGAGGAAGGCGAGGGATTCGTCGGGCGGCCGGACGCATCCCGGGAAGGGGAAGCCGGGGAGGTCGAGGACGTCGGGGTGGTGTCCGCGGAATTGGTGTCGGTGCTGTGCTTGCGCGGTTCGCTGTGCGGATTCATGGCTCGAAGATCCCGCGGCCGGCCGCCGCTCCGCGACCCCTGTGGATAACTCGGGGGTGACGAGGTTATCCACAGCTTCGGGCGAGGGTTCGCGCGTTGTCAGTGGCATCGGGTTGCATGGGGGCATGAGCAACGAAGATCTGCGTGCCGCAGCCGACGCCGTCCTGTCCCGCCTCGTCGGGGATCCCGGCGGGAAGGCCCGGCTGCGCGGGGATCAGTGGCGGGCGATCGAGGCGCTGGTCGCCGATCATCGTCGGGCGCTGGTCGTCCAGCGCACGGGCTGGGGCAAGTCCGCGGTCTATTTCGTCGCGACGGCGCTGCTGCGTGAGCGCGGCAGCGGACCGACCGTGATCGTCTCTCCGTTGCTCGCGCTGATGCGCAATCAGGTCGAGGCGGCCGCGCGGGCGGGTATCCGGGCGCGCACGATCAACTCCGCCAACACCGAGGAGTGGGACACCGTCCAGGCCGAGGTGGCGGCGGGCGACGTGGATGTTCTGCTGGTGAGCCCCGAGCGGCTCAACAACCCCGATTTCCGTGATCAGGTGCTGCCCAAGCTCGCGGCGGCGACCGGCCTGCTGGTGGTCGACGAGGCGCACTGCATCTCCGACTGGGGCCACGATTTCCGGCCGGACTACCGGCGGCTGCGCACGATGCTCGCCGACCTCCCGCCGGGCGTGCCCGTGCTCGCCACCACGGCGACGGCCAACGCGCGGGTGACCGCCGACGTCGCCGAACAGCTCGGCACGGGCGAGGAGGCCGGCGAGGCGCTGGTTCTGCGCGGGCCGCTGGACCGGGAGAGTCTGAGCCTGGGTGTTCTGCCGCTGCCCGATGCCGCGCACCGGCTCGCCTGGCTCGCGGACCATCTGCACGAGCTGCCGGGCTCGGGGATCATCTATACGCTCACCGTCGCGGCGGCCGAGGAGGTCACGGCCTTCCTGCGTCACAGGGGCCACACCGTCTCCACGTACACGGGCAAGACGGAGAACGCCGAACGCCAGCAGGCCGAGGACGATCTGCTGAACAACCGGGTCAAGGCGCTGGTGGCGACCTCCGCGCTGGGCATGGGCTTCGACAAGCCCGACCTGGGGTTCGTGGTGCATCTGGGCTCGCCCTCGTCCCCCATCGCGTACTACCAGCAGGTGGGCCGGGCCGGCCGTGGTGTCGAGCACGCCGAGGTGCTGCTGCTGCCCGGCCGTGAGGACGAGGCGATCTGGAAGTACTTCGCGTCGCTGGCGTTCCCCCCGGAGGAGCAGGTGCGCCAGACGCTGGACGTCCTGGCGGCCGCCGGCCGGCCGGTGTCGCTGCCGGCCCTGGAGCCGCAGGTCGAGCTGCGGCGTTCGCGCCTGGAGATCATGCTCAAGGTGCTCGACGTGGACGGCGCGGTGCGGCGCGTCAAGGGCGGCTGGACCGCCACGGGCCGGCCATGGGCGTATGACACCGAGCGTTATGCGTGGGTGGCGCGTCAGCGTGAGGCGGAGCAGCAGGCGATGCGGGAGTACGCCACGACGACGGGCTGCCGGATGGAGTTTCTGCGCCGCCAGTTGGACGACGAGGCGGCGGTGGCGTGCGGTCGTTGCGACAACTGCGCCGGGGCGCGGTTCACCGCCGAGGTGTCCGCGGCGTCGCTGGATGCGGCGCGTGGTGAGCTGGGGCGCCCGGGGGTGGAGGTGGAGCCGCGCCGGATGTGGCCGACGGGGCTGCCGGCCGTCGGTGTGGATCTCAAGGGGCGTATCCCGGCGGACGAGCTGGCCGCGACGGGCCGTGCCCTGGGGCGGCTGTCCGACATCGGGTGGGGCAACCGGCTGCGGCCGATGCTCGCCCCGCAGGCTGCGGACGGTCCGGTCCCCGACGATGTGGCGTCGGCGGTGGTCACGGTGCTCGCCGACTGGGCCAAGGGCCCCGGGGGTTGGGCATCGGGGGCGGCGGATGCGCCGGCCCGCCCGGTGGGCGTCGTCTGTCTCTCGTCGCGCAGCCGCCCGCAGCTGATCCGGTCGCTCGCCGAGCGCATCGCCACGGTGGGCAGGATGCCGTTCCTCGGCACGGTGACCTCGGTGGACGACGGTGCCGAAGGCAGGGTTCCGCGCAGCAACAGCGCCCAGCGGCTGCGGGCCCTGCACCGTTCTCTCGGTGTGCCGCCGGAGCTGGCGCAGGCTCTGTCGTCGGCGGGCGGGCCGGTGCTCCTGGTGGACGACTACGCCGACACCGGCTGGACGTTGGCCGTGGCCGCCAGGCTGCTGCGCAGGTCGGGAGCAGAGGGGGTGTTTCCGCTGGTCCTCGCCGTACAGGGGTAGCGGCAGCGGTACGGCACGGGCCGGTGCGACGGCTGAGGACATTTGTGGTGTACAGGGCGATTCCGGGGCGCGTGCGGGAATTGCTCGTTGCCCGCATGCCTGTACGACGGCAAGAATTGGAGTTGCTTCCCCGTACCGGCCGTCCGTGATCAGGCACGGCCATGTCCTGGTGCACAGGCGCACCCGGCCATGCCCGGCGCGCTGACGCGTAGACGAAGGGAGGAACGTGACCTTCGGCTTCGCCCCGCCCCCTCATACGTCCCCGCCCACGTCCGCCGACCCCGCCGCCCGACTGGGCCGGATGCTGGAGCCCGCCGAATGGGCCTCCGCCGGTATCCCGTTGCTGCGCAACCCCCGTGAGGTCGTCGCCGGCCTGCACGATCGTCATCGCCCGGGGCCGTCGACGGCCATCGTGGCGGTGCTCGATCCGCAGGAGCGGGTGACGGCCAGCGCGTCGTTCACCGAGCCCGCGGCCGCTCCCGACGGCTGGGAGTTCCGCAATGCGCTGCTGACGCATCTGCGCCGGGTCATCCCGCACGACCTGCGGCTGCGCGCCCCCGTCCGTACGGCCGTGCTGCTCTACTGCCGTGAGGGAGAGCCCCGTTGGACGGAGACCGACGGGGCGTGGATGTGGGGGCTGCGCGATGCCTGCACCCTGCACGGGCTGCGCTGCGGGGCGTACATCACGCTGACGTCCGACCGCTGGCAAGTACTGGGAGAGGGGCGCGGCGGGCGCCGCCCCAGCCGGTCCCCCAAGGACACGCCGGGCACCCCGCCACGCCGTACGGGGGCGGGGCACATAGCCGCGCGTCGCACGACCACGGCGCGCTCCGACGCTCCCCGGGCGGCCATGGCGGTGGCGCCGGGCCGGCCGGCACCGCGCAGCACCGGCGGCGGCGCTCCGGAAGCCCATCGGCACACGGCGGCGCGCTGACCGGACCCGGCGGGCGCCATGCCTCGCCGGGGCCCGGGCACGCAAGCCAGCCCGACGGCCGCTGGGGCCGACGGGCTGCTTCCGGCGAAAAGGGTCAGGCGTTCGCGCCGAGAACGGCGTTGATCCGCTGCGGGTCACCGCAGACGATCAGCAGCGTTCCGGCGCGGGCCATCGCCGAGGGCAGCGCCCGCGCGGTGACCTCGTCCGTGCCGCCGTTGACGGCGACGACCACGACGGGCCGGCCGCCGGCACGCTCGGCGCCGGCGTCCGCGTAGAACACGTCGTCCGCGGCGTCGCGTTGGGCCCAGTAGGACGCCTCGCCGAAGGACAGTTCATGCGCGGCCCACGGGTGGGTTTCGCCGGTGGTCAGGACCAGGATCTCGCCCGGCGCACGCCCGGAGTCCAGCAGCAGGTCGACGGCTTCGTCGGCAGCGTCGATGGCGCCGTCGGCGGGTGCCGGGATCAGCTGGAGCTGGGCTCCTGCGGTGCCGGTCTCGCCGGCCGGGGGCTGCGCGGGGCCGGTGCGCTGCGCCGGCGGAGCGGCGACGGGCCCACGCGGCGGGGCAGCGGGTCCGGGCTTGCCCGGACGGGCACTGGACGCGGGGGCGCCACGCGGAGGGGCGGGGCGGGGACCGGGGCCAGGGACAGGACGGGGGGTCGGCGCGGTACGGCCGGCGGCCGGAGTTGCGCGGGGACCCGGGACACTCTCGTGAATCTGAGGCTCCTCGGGGATGAGAGGCATAAGACGATGTCTATCAAACGTAAGTGCGGGACACGTCATCGGGTACCGATTTGATGCCCGCACCGCTCAGAAGTCGAAGCCGAGTTGGCCACCGGCTTCCAGAGCGGCTGCTTCGGGGGTGATGCGCACCTTCTTCAGGTGCCGCCACCGGGGCAGGGCGTCCATGTAGGACCACGACAGTCGGTGGTGCGGCGTGGGACCGTACTCCTCCAGGGCGATGCGATGGGTCGGCGAGGGGTAGCCGGCGTTGGCCGCGAAGTCGAAGTCGGCGTATTCCAGACCCAGTTCGGCCATCATCGCGTCGCGTCGCACCTTGGCGATCACGGACGCGGCGGCGACCGCGATGCAGGACTGGTCGCCCTTGATGACCGTGCGGACCCGCCATGGCATGCCCAGGTAGTCGTGCTTGCCGTCGAGAATGACCGCGTCGGGCCGGACCGGCAGCGCCTCCAGGGCGCGTACGGCCGCGAGGCGCAGTGCGGCGGTCATGCCCAGCTCGTCGATCTCCTCCGGCGAGGAGTGCCCCAGGGCATACGACGTGACCCATTCGCCCAGCACATCGCAGAGTTCGGTGCGGCGTTTGGGGGTCAGCAGCTTGGAATCGGTGAGTCCGTCGGGCGGTCGGCGCAGGCCGGTGACTGCTGCGCAGACGCTGACCGGGCCGGCCCAGGCTCCGCGTCCGACCTCGTCGATCCCTGCAACGATCTTGGCGCCCGTCGTGGCGCGCAATGATCGCTCGACGGTATGGGTGGGGGGCTCGTACGGCATGGCGCCAGCAAGGTTACGCCTATTCGGCCCAGTCGTCCGCATCGGCTCCGAGCCTGGTGACGAACGGCGCGGGCGACGGCACGAGCGGAGCCGGCCGGTGCCGCTACCGACGGGTATGCGCAGCGGGGCACGGGCGCGGCGGGGAGCCCCCCGCAGGCCGCCGCTCCCCCGCTCCGCGCGCAGGGGTCGGAGGGTGAAGTCAATGGCCGTCCCCGCCAGTTGGAGGGCGCATACGGGCGCTGGGCCGGACGATCTTCCGGCAGGGGGCGGGGGACGCGGCGGTGCGGGCGTGGTCAGCCGGTGAGGCCGGGGGTCCAGGAGGGGAGGGGTTCGGTGCCGTCCAGCCATGCCTGGGGCGGGGCGCCGGCGCGGCCCGCGGCGACGATGCCGCCGACGATGGCGCAGGTGGTGTCGACGTCACCACCGGCCTGAGCGGTGGTCCAAAACGCCCGCTCGTAGTTGCCGAGATGGCGGGCCGCCGCCCAGAGGGTGAAGGGCACGGTGTCGTGAGCGCTGGTGCGCCGGCCGCAGCCCAGGACGGCGGCGACGGTGCCGGAGTCGGCGTAGTCGAGCATGTCGCGGGCGCGGCGCAGCCCGGCTTGTACGGCGCTGCGCGGGATCAGCTCCAGTACGCCGTCGAGCAGCTGCTCGGGGCCGGTCTCGCGGGCCGGGTCGGCCACCAGGGCGGCCGCGGCGGCCACGGCCATGGCGCCTACGACGGCCTCGCGGTGCTGGTGGGTGGTGTAGGCGGAGATCTCCGCCTGGTGGGTGGCCTGCTCCGGGTCGTCGGCGTACCAGGCGCCCAGGGGGGCGATCCGCATGGCCGCGCCGTTGCCCCAGGAGCCCTGTCCGTTGAAGAGTCCGGAGGCCAGCTCGCGCCAGTCGCCGCCCTCGCGGATCAGCCGGAGCATGCGGTTGACGGCGGGGCCGTAGCCGCGGTCGAAGTCGTGGTGCTCGGCGAAGGAGCGGGCGAGGGCGTCCTGGTCGATCCGGGCGTGGGTGGTGAGTACCGCCAGGACGGAGCAGGCCATCTCGGTGTCGTCGGTCCACTGCCAGGGGGCGGGGGGCAGCTCGCGGCGCTTGAGGGAGGGGTAGTGGGCGGGGACGAAGAACTGGGATCCGAGGGCATCACCCACGGAGAGTCCGCGCAGGCTCGCCAGAGCCCGCTGATAGCGGTCTGCGTCACGGTGGTCGGCGGTCATCGGTGTGCACTCTAACCGGTGACGCCGTAAGACTCGGGTTCACACCAGCGCTCGAAAGGCCGGTCGAGGGTGTAGCGGCCGTTCGGGCCGAGCAGCAGGGTGCGCCACTCCGCGTTGCCCGGGTTGGACAGCGACTCGAATTCGGCCACCGTCCAGTGGAACCAGCGCATACAGAACAGCCTCATGGTCAGACCGTGCGTGACGATCAGGACGTTCGGCGGGTGGTGGGGGTCCTCGAAGCTGCGCCACAGGCTCTCCAGGAACGCGCCGACGCGGTCGTAGACGTCCGCGCCGGACTCGCCCTGGGCGAAGCGGTAGAAGAAGTGGCCGTAGGCGTCGCGGTAGGCCTTCTGCAGCCGTACGTCGTCGCGGTCCTGCCAGTTGCCCCAGTCCTGCTCCCGCAGCCGGGGCTCCTCGCGGACCCGGACCCTGGCGGGGTCCAGCGCGAGCTCCCGGAAGGTCTGGTGGGTGCGGCGGTAGGGCGACACATAGGCGGAGATGCGCTCGTCGCCGAACATCTCCCGCAGCGGGCCACCGGCCTCGTCGGCCTGGCGCCGACCGGTCCGGGTAAGGGCGAGGGCGTGATCCGGTTCCCGCTCGTACACGGTGTCGTCGACATTGCCCACCGACTCGCCATGGCGGAGGAGAACGATGCGTCGGGGCCGGGCCATGCCGCCAGCGTAAAACGCCTGCCCTGTACATGCCGCCCGCCGCCATGGCCGCGGCCGTACCTGTGGCCGGGGCCGCCCAGGGAAAGGCGGGCCCGTCAGCAGGCGACGAGGGCCGGGCGGCCGCCGCGTATTTCGTAGGGGCGGCCGCCGAAGCGCCGGCGCAGCAGGCGGTCGTGGGAGACCACGACCAGGGCGCCGGGCCATGCCGCCAGGGCCGCTTCGAGCTCTTCGACGAGGCCGAGGGCGAGGTGGTTGGTCGGTTCGTCGAGCAGCAGCAGATCGGCCGGGCGGGCCAGCAGCCGGGCCAGGGCGAGCCGGCGCCGCTGACCGGCCGAGAGCGCCCCGACGGGCACATGGAGGTCGCGTTCGCGGAACAGCCCGAACGACAGCAGCAGCGCGGTCAGCTCTTCGGTGTCGCCGGTCATGCCTCGGCGGAACGCGGCCAGCAGCGGTTCGGCGGGGCGGGCGACCGGGATTTCCTGGGCGAGGAAGCCGATCCGCCCCCGGCGCAGGACCGTGCCGCTGTCGGGTGTGGTGACGCCGGCCAGGACCCGCAGCAGCGTGGTCTTGCCCGCGCCGTTCGCACCGTGGATCAGCAGGCGCTCGCCGGCGGCGACGGTGAGGGAGTCCACCGCGAGCCGGTCGGCGACCCGCACCCCGTCGAGCCGGACGAGGGTGCCCTCGGCCTCGCCGACGCCCGGCGCGGCCCGGAAGCGGAGCGGCTCGGGCGGCCGGGGGACCGGTTCCTCCCGGAGCCTGCGCAGCCGTTCCTGGGCGTTGCGCACTCTGCTGGACACGGAGGCCTGGACGCGGCCTCTGTCGCGGTCGTACGCCATCTTGTTGCCGTCCTTGATGGCCCGGCCCTTGGCGACGACGCGTGCCGTGCCCGCCGCGAATTCGGTGAGCTGAGCGATCTGTTCGCACCACTGGGCGTACTCCTGCTCCCAGCGGCGGCGGGCGGCGGCCTTGGCGGCGACGAAGGTGCCATAGCCTCCGCCATGGCGGACGACGCTCCGGCGGTCGGCGTCGACCTCGATGATCAGCGTGGCGATCCGCTGGAGGAAGAGCCGGTCGTGCGAGACGGCGAGGACCGTGCCGCGATGGGCGAGCAGGGCGTCCTCCAGCCAGTCGAGTGCCGCGGCGTCGAGGTGGTTGGTCGGCTCGTCGAGGAGCATGACCTCGGGTGCCGCGGCGATCAGGCAGGCGAGCCCGAGGCGGGCCTGTTCCCCTCCGGAGAGGCTGCCGAGCAGCCGGTCGCGTCCCAGCTGCTCCAGGCCCAGGGCGTGCAGCGCCTTGTCGACACGGGCGTCGGCCTCGTAGCCGCCGCGCAGCTCGAACAGCGTGAGCAGGTCTCCGTACTCCGCCAGCCGGTCGGGGCCGGCCTGCCCGAGCTCGCGCTCCAGCGTCCGCAGTCTGCGCTCCATCGCCCTGAGCTCCGCCAGAGCGGTGTCGATCGCGTCCTGGACGGTGTGGTCCGGCGGAAGGTCGGGGGTCTGGCCGAGGTAGCCGATGCCACCGTCGGCGCGCAGCACCACCTGGCCGTCATCGGGCTGCTCGACGCCCGCGATGATGCGCAGCAGCGTCGACTTGCCGGCGCCGTTCTCCCCCACGATCCCCGCGCGGTCGCCGGGCCGGATCGACAGTGAGACGCCGTCGAGCAGCAGTCGGTCGGCGTAGGACTTGGTGACGTCGTGCAGCGAGATCTGAGTGGGCATGCAACCTCCCCCATGCAAATGCAACCCGTGTTGCATTACGATGATGATGGCACGCGAAGACCACTAACGCAACCGGAGTTGCAATTGAATGCCGAGAAGGCGAACGAAACCGCGGGCAGGAGAGGGGCAACGGCCAAGGAGGCGAGCGACAAGGCGCGCGGCACTGACGCCGCCACCGCCCCGGGCACCCGGCGCCCCGGCGGCCGCACCGCCCGCACCCGGGCCGCCGTCCGCGACGCGGTGCTGGCCGGCCTCACCGAGCACGGCTACCCCGGCCTGACCGTCGAATACGTGGCCGAGCACTCCGGCGTGCACAAGACGACGCTCTACCGCCGCTGGAAGGACGTCGAAGGCCTGGTGGCGGACGCCCTGGACCTGGCGGGCGAGGACAGCTGGACCCCGCCCGACACCGGGTCCCTGGAGGGCGATCTGCGCGCCCTCGCCCACGAGGTCGTCACCTCCTTCACCGACCCGGCGGTGGCCGCCTCGGGCTCGGCGATGATCGCCGCCGCCTTCCAGTCGGAGCGCGCGGCCGCGGCCCTGCGCGCGTACTACGCCGAGCGGTTCGCGCGCTGCGAGGCCCTCGTCGAACGCGCGGTCCACCGCGGCGAGCTGCCGGCGGCCGCGGAAGCCCGCACGCCCACCGCCCCCGGCTCCGCGGAGACCGGCGCCATCGACGCGGGCGCGCTGGTCCGGTCCGTCTCCGCGCCGCTCTTCTTCCGCCTGTTCATCACCCGGGAGCCGGTCGACGAGGCCCTCGCCGACCAGGCGGTGGCGGCGACGCTGGCCGCTGCCCGCGCGGGGGTGTTCACCACCGGGGGCGCCGCCGGCAGCAGCGCGGGAGCGGCCCGCTGACCCCGGCCGGGGGCGCGGATGCGCCCGTCACACCGTCCACGACGGTTCGAGCTGCACCACGTCTCCGGCGATCGCGCGGACATCCGCGCCTATCTGGGCCCGCAGCGCCAGCCGCTCCACCCGTTCGGGCCGGTACTTCCCGCGCTCGGCAGCCGACTGCCACATCGACAGCACCAAGAACTCCTCCCCCGGAGCCCGCCCCAGCATCCCGCGCAGCATTCCCGGCGAACCCGCCATCGCCGGGTTCCAGACCTTCTCCTGCATCAGCATGAAGTGGTCCACCCGGTCCTCGCGCACCTGGCAGTGCGCCAGCCGCAGCACATCCACATCGCCGAACACCGGGCGGAAGCCCACCTTCACGTCAAACTCATGCTCGAACAGCCGCACTTGGGCGTCCTTGTACGTGCCGACCTGCGCGGCGGCCAGCCGGTCGTGCGAGCGCGCCATGAAGGAGTCGTAGAACGCCCGGCTCTCCCAGAAGGCGACCAGATGCGCGACGCCGGGCCGTCCCCGGCTCCACCCGCCGCCCTGCCCTCGGAACCCCGGCTCCCCCAGCAGCCCCGCCCATTTCCGCTGCCCCCGCTCGAACCCTCGACGGTCCACAACGGTGAGGCGAATCCACTTGACCAGCACCGCGCCATCGTACGGCCCGGGAGCGAATCCGGATCACTGCGCGTCACACTCCGACCACCCCGAACTTCCTTACGGGCGCGGGTCGATGGGCGTGTGGACACCCAGCCGCCGCTCCACCTCCTCTGCCGCCTCCAGGCACAGGTCCTCCCGGTAGGAGCGCCCGATCAGCTGCACGCCGTACGGGAGCCCGTCCACCACCCCGGTGGGCACGGCCACCGCGGGCACACCGACGAAGCTGGTCGCGGTGCACAGCCGCATCGCGTTCTGCACCCGCTGATGGCTCTGCGCATCGCGCGCCTCCTCTCCAGGAGCGAACGGCGGATCGGTGAACACGGGGCCCAGGACCAGCGGATATTCATCCAGGAACATCGCCCAGTCCCGCTGGATCCCCATCCGCACCCCGGTCAGCCGCAGATACTCCGTCAGCTCCACCGGGCCGTACTTCGCCATGCCCCACTCGATGTAGCGGTGGCCGTCCTTGCCGAGCATCGGCTTGACGGCCGGCCAGGTGGTGGCGAACTCCGTCTGGGTCATCCGGCCGTACGCCTCGAGCGCGTCGTCCAGCCGCGGCACGTCCGCGACCTCGTCCACCTGGTACCCGGCGTCCCGGAGCGCATCCGCGGCACTCTCCAGGGCCTTGCGCACCACGGGGTGCACTCCGCGCCCACCGGGGTCGGTCACCATCGCCACCTTGACGGGGCGGGCAAGCCGCTCTCCGTAAGGAGGCACCGGCACCGCCCTCGGGTCGCGCGGATCGGCCCCGGACAGCACCTCGTAGGCGAGCCGGAGATCATCGACGGTACGGGCCAACGGGCCGTCGACCACGAGGATCTGGGCGATCAGGGCGGGGTCGTCCGGCCCGATCCGGTGATCGGCGGCGAACCGCCCGTAGGTGGGCTTCAGGCCTGCCACACCACAGAAGGACGCGGGGATGCGCACCGACCCTCCGGAGTCGTTGCCCAGGCCCAGTGCGGCCATTCCGCTGGCCACGGCCGCACCGTCGCCGCCACTGGTGCCGCCCGGCGTGACCGCGCTGCTCCAGGGGTTCGCGGTGTCCCCGAACAGTTCGCTGCGTGTATGGATGCCGGCCAGGATGAGCGTCGGCAGATTGCTGTGCCCGACAGGGATGCCGCCGGCCGCGCGCAGGCGCGCCACCGGGGGCGCGTCGGCGCGCGCGACATGGTCGCGGAAGCGCTCCGCGCCGTAGGTCGTCGGGACGCCCTCGATGGCGGTGCTCTCCTTGACGGTGAACGGCACACCGGCCAGCGGCCCCAGCCCGGCGCCCGCCGCGCGCCGCCGGTCGACCTCGGCCGCTTCGGCCCGCGCCCGCTCGGCGAGCAGTTGTGTGACGGCGTTGACCGCCGGGTTGACCTCGGCGATCCGCTCCAGATGGGCGTCGACCAGCTCCACCGCCGACACCTCGCCGGCGCGTACGGCCGCCGCCTGGGCGCGAGCGGTCATCTTCCACAGCGCGTTGTGCATGTCCTCACCCTCGTCGTGCCGCTGCCGCCCTCAAAGGCCCCGATGCCCTCGCGGAGGATCTCGGGCGGCCTCTGACGGCCTGTTGCGGCCTTGGCTTTCGTATGGACGTCCCGTCGGCGTGCCGGCCACCACGGGCACGGCGGCTCCATGCCGAGACGGAGACGTTCCGATGCGCTTGCATCGCTTCAGCATCGTAGCCTTATCAGCGATACGTACGCATCGAATAAACCGGAGCGCGGCATGCCCAAGCAGGTGGACCACGAGAGCCGACGCCGGCAGATCGCCCAGGCCGTGTGTCAACTCGCCGACGAGAGCGGCCTGGAAGGCGTGACGCTGCGCGATGTGGCCACCCGGGCGGAGGTGTCCATGGGAGCCGTCCAGCGCTGCTTCGGCACCAAGGAGGAGATGCTGGCCTTCGCGCTCCGTCACGTCGCCGAACAGGTCACCGCCCGGGTGTCGGCCCGGCTCGTCGCATCGCCGGCCCAGTCGGCGCGTACGGCACTGGGGCACGCGACGACCGAGATCTCGCTGCTCCAGGAGGAGCAGCGCGCCGAGGCCCGGGTCTGGCTGGCTTTCGTGGCGCAAGCCGCCGTCAGCCCGTCGCTGGCCGAAATTCTGCGCACCAATTACACCGGTCTGCAGACCGTGTTCACACGACTGATCTCGGAGGCCTGCGACTCCCCCGACCCGGACCGGGCGGCTCGCACCCTCCTCGCCCTCGCCGACGGCCTCACCACCCACGTCCTGATCGGCCACCTCTCCCCCACGGCGGCGCTGGACATCCTCGACGGCCACCTCAGCCGGCTCTGGGACACCCCCGCATCCTGAGCAGATCCGCGCTCCACCTGGCCAAAGGGTGTTTTCCAGCCATCCTCATTGCCCTCAATCCGCTTCTGAGCAGGGGCAATTCACCCCGCCCCAGGGGCGCGGGGCGTGGCACGATGGTCAGCCGACGGGAAGCCCTGGGGCTGTCCGCGTGACCGCGCGGGTCGAACCGCGCCCTCGGGAGACGAAGGAAGGGAAGCCCGGTGAGCACGCTCAACAAAGGGATCGAGAAGGTCGAGGTCACGCTCAAGTGGGACCCCAGCCCGACCGGCACTCCGGACAATGACCTCGACATCATCGCGGCGACCTATACGGCGGACGCACCGCACGACCCGGCCTATCTGGTGGCCTTCGGCAGCCGGTCGCCCGACGGGACCATCACGCTCAACCGGGACAGCCGGACCGGCCAGGGATTCGGCTTCGACGAGGTCATGACCCTGGAACTGCACCGGCTCGCCGACTCCTACACCCGGGTCGTCGTCGGCGTGGCCATCCAGCAGGGCGAGGGCCGCAAGGTCTTCGGCGACATAGAGAACACCGCCGCCCTGATCCGCGAGGGCTACACCGACCTGGCGTCGTACGACTTCGCCGGGGTCGCGGGGGCCACCGCCGCAAAGCTCGCCGAGTTCGCCCGCGACGAGGCGGGGAACTGGCGGTTCTACTCGGCGCTCCAGGGTTTCGACGCCGACCCGGATGCCTTCGCCCGGCAGATGGGACGCTGACGGCACCACTGGGGCGCTGACGGCCCCGAGCGCGCGCCGTGGCGGCCGAGGGGAGGCGACGGCCGGCCGCCTCCCCTCCGCCCTGCCGCATCCGTCATCCGCCCTCCCTCTTGCGGCGGCGATGCGCGGCCACCCGCTCCCGGGAGGCGCAGGCGGTCGAGCAGTAGCGGCGGGCGCTGCCCGGCCCCGTGCCCAGATAGAGCGTGCCGCAGCGGGCGGCCGCGCATTCGCCCCAGGGGGCACGGCCGTAATCGGTGAGAACCTGGGCCAGCACCAGGGCACTTGAGGCGAGGAACCACTCGGCCCAGCTCGCCTCCTCGCCCCGGTCGATATGCAGATGCCAGCCGTGTCCGCCGTGCCGGGAGAGGTGCGGGCGGGCGCCGCATTCGGCCAAGAGCTCGTTGACGGCGTGGGCGGCCCGGTCGGTGTCGGACTCCGTCAGGACGGCGGCCAGCCGGACCGCGGCCGCCCTCAGGCCAGCGGCGTCGCGCCCGGAGAACTCCCGCTCGGTGAGGTCGTCCGGGCTCTCACCGTGGTGGGCGAGCAGATCGGCCAGTGCGTCCCGCGGGAGATCCGGGTCCGCACGGACCGCGTTGACGAGATCCATCATCCGCTCGGCGGGCCGGAAGCCCCGCCGCCCCCATGCCGCATCGCCCGTCATGGCCTGCCCCGTTCCCGTCGCCCGCTCGTTTCCGACGCTCATTCCCGACGCGGATTTCTCCTACCCCTGGGCTCACCCGCCCTCTCCAGGGTAACGTCTTGACGATATAAGCCGTTACAGGGCGCTGCACGCTGCATCCCTCCGTGCCCTCCCGCCTGCTGTACGCCTCCCACCACTCGCCTGGAGATGCGCATGCCACGGCGCTCCGCCACGTCAGGATCGCGAGCGGTGTTACCGCTCTATCTGGCCACCGCGTTCTTCGCCCGCGTGGCGGAGGAGGGGATGTCCGTGGCGGTGGCGCTGCTGGCGCTGCAGCGCGCCGGAAGTGCGGCCCAGGGCGCGTTCGTCCTCACCGCCTGGATGGCGCCGCATGTCGTCGCCGCGCCTCTGGTGGGCGCCCTCGTCACCCGGGCACGGCGCCCCCGGCTGTGCTACCTCGGCGCCCTGCTCGGCTTCGCCGCGGCCATCGCCGCGCTGTCCGTACTCGTCGGACGGGCGCCCGCCCCGGTGACGCTCGCCGTCGCCCTGGCCGGGGGCGCCTGCGGACCGGTCGTCTCCGGCGGCCTGTCCAGCCTGATCGCCGCGCTGCTGCCGGAGGGCGCGCGGCGGGACCGTGCGTATGCGCTCGACGCGGCCGTCTACAGCGCCGCGTCGGTGGCCGGTCCCGCGGCGGTCAGTGTGGTGGCCGCTCTGGCGTCACCCGGCGCCGCGACGATGCTCCTCGGCGGCACGGCGGCCATCGGGGCGGTCATGGCCGCCGGGCTGCCGTACGGGCGCGCGCGACAGGCCGCAGCGGGACCCGTACCCGTCACCCCGCTCCGTGCGGACCTGGCGGCGGGGCTGACGGCCGTCTGGCGCACCCGGGAACTGCGCGCGATCACCGCGGGCACCTGCCTGGCGTTCGGCGGTCTCGGCGGCCTGACCACCACCACTGTGCTGCTCAGCGGCCATCGTGGTCACCCGGAAGCGGGCGGCGCCCTGATGACGGCGTTCGCCATCGGGGCGCTGCTGGGATCGCTGGCGGTGGCCCGGTGGCGGCCGCCCTTCCCGGATCAGCGGCTCGTCACACTCGCCCTGTGCGGCACCGGCCTCGCACTGGGCGCCGCCGCGCTCGTTCCGTCGCCGGCCGCCGGCGCGGCGCTGTTCGTACTCGCGGGGGTGTGCGACGGTCCGCTGCTGACCGCGACCTTCCGTATACGAGCCGGGTACGCCCCGCCGCGTACCAGGGCGCAGGTCTTCACCCTGGGGGCAGGCCTCAAGATCACCGCGGCGGCCTGCGGGGCCACCGCGGTCGGCGCGGCCGCCGCACTGCCGCCGCCCCTGTTGCTGCTCACCATCGCCGCCGTCCAGCTGGGCGCCGCGCTCCTCTACACGCTCATCCGCCCACGGGAGGGCAGCGGAAGCGGCTCCCCGGGATCGGACACGGCAAAGGGGACCGGAGTTGGTCCGGTCCCCTCCACAAGCCGATGAGCCCCTGGGGCCGCAGGCCCGGGCCGCGCGGGAAGCACTCCCCGCGCGGCCCGGCCGTGCTCAGCTGCAGCCGCTGGTCGACCCGCAGCCCTCGCACAGGTAGCAGCTGCCGGCCCGCTGCATCTTCGTGCCGCAGGAGAAGCACAGCGGTGCGTCGGCGTTGATGCCCAGCTGCATCTCCACCAGTTCGGCGTTGGTGTGCGCCTGCTTGGGAGCCGGGGCGGCGGCCTCCTCGACGATCTTCACCGCCGGCAGCGAGTCCGTCTGGCGCGGCGCCGACTGGGCCAGGCCCTCGACGTCGACCTCGTCGTCGGACGGCTCGTACGAACCGGTCTCCAGGTGGCGCGTGCGCTCCTCGACGGAGTGGATGCCGAGCGCCGAGCGGGTCTCGAACGGCAGGAAGTCCAGCGCCAGACGGCGGAAGATGTAGTCGACGATCGACTGGGCCATCCGCACGTCCGGGTCGTCGGTCATACCGGCCGGCTCGAAGCGCATGTTGGTGAACTTCGAGACGTAGGTCTCCAGCGGGACGCCGTACTGCAGACCCACCGACACGGCGATGGAGAAGGCGTCCATCATGCCCGCGAGGGTCGAGCCCTGCTTGGACATCTTCAGGAAGACCTCACCGAGACCGTCGTCCGGGTAGGAGTTGGCGGTCATGTAGCCCTCGGCACCGCCGACCGTGAAGGAGGTCGTGATGCCGGGACGGCCCTTGGGGAGGCGCTTGCGCACCGGGCGGTACTCGACGACCTTCTTCTCGGCGGCCGGCGCGACGGCGGCCTCGGCCTTCTCCTCCTCCTTCTTCTTGGCGGAGAGCGGCTGGCCGACCTTGCAGTTGTCGCGGTAGATCGCCAGCGCCTTCAGGCCGAGCTTCCAGCCCTGGAAGTAGACGTCCTCGATCTCCTCGACGGTGGCCGACTCCGGGACGTTGACCGTCTTGGAGATCGCACCGGACAGGAAGGGCTGCGCCGCGGCCATCATGCGGACATGGCCCATCGGGGAGATGGCGCGCTCGCCCATGGCGCAGTCGAAGACCTCGTAGTGCGCGGGCTTGAGGCCGGGGGCGTCGATGACATTGCCGTGGTCGGCGATGTGGGCGACGATCGCCTCGACCTGCTCGGGCTGGTAGCCGAGCCGCTTGAGCGCCTTGGGGACCGTGTTGTTCACGATCTGCATGGAGCCGCCGCCGACCAGCTTCTTGAACTTGACCAGGGCCAGGTCCGGCTCGACGCCCGTGGTGTCACAGTCCATCATCAGGCCGATGGTGCCGGTCGGCGCGAGCACGGAGGCCTGCGCGTTGCGGAAGCCGTTCTTCTCGCCCAGGCGCAGCACGTCCTGCCAGGCCTCGGTCGCCGCGGCCCACACCGGGGTGTCCAGGTCGTCCATGCGCACCGCGGCGCCGTTGGCGTCGGAGTGCTGCTTCATGACGCGCTTGTGGGCGTCGGCGTTGCGGGCGTAGCCGTCGTAGGCGCCGACGACCGCGGCCAGTTCGGCGGAGCGCTTGTACGACGTGCCGGTCATCAGGGAGGTGATGGCACCGGCCAGCGCGCGGCCGCCGTCGGAGTCGTAGGCGTGGCCGGTGGCCATCAGCAGGGCGCCGAGGTTGGCGTAGCCGATGCCCAGCTGGCGGTAGGCCCGGGTGGTCTCGCCGATCTTCTCGGTGGGGAAGTCGGCGAAGCAGATGGAGATGTCCATCGCGGTGATGACCAGCTCGACGACCTTGGCGAAGCGCTCGGCGTCGAAGGACTGGTTGCCCAGGTCGTCGTCGCGCAGGAACTTCAGGAGGTTGAGCGAGGCGAGGTTGCACGAGGAGTTGTCCAGGTGCATGTACTCGCTGCAGGGGTTGGACGCGGTGATGCGGCCGGTCTCCGGCGAGGTGTGCCAGTGGTTGATGGTGTCGTCGTACTGGATGCCGGGGTCGGCGCACGCCCAGGCGGCCTCGGCCATCTTGCGGAACAGGCCCTTGGCGTCGACCTCCTCGATGACCTCGCCGGTCAGCCGGCCGCGCAGCCCGAACTTCGAGCCGGCCTCGACGGCCTTCATGAACTCGTCGTTGACCCGGACCGAGTTGTTGGCGTTCTGGTACTGGACGGACGTGATGTCGTCGCCGCCCAGGTCCATGTCGAAGCCCGCGTCGCGCAGCGCGCGGATCTTCTCCTCCTCCTTCACCTTGGTCTCGATGAAGGCCTCGACGTCCGGGTGGTCGACGTCCAGGACGACCATCTTGGCCGCGCGGCGGGTGGCGCCGCCCGACTTGATCGTGCCGGCGGACGCGTCGGCGCCGCGCATGAAGGAGACCGGGCCGGAGGCGTTGCCACCGGAGGAGAGCAGTTCCTTGGAGGAGCGGATGCGGGAGAGGTTCAGGCCGGCACCGGAGCCGCCCTTGAAGATCATCCCCTCTTCCTTGTACCAGTCCAGGATCGACTCCATGGAGTCGTCCACGGAGAGGATGAAGCAGGCGCTGACCTGCTGCGGCTGCTGGGTGCCGACGTTGAACCACACCGGCGAGTTGAAGCTGAAGACCTGGTGCAGCAGGGCGTACGCCAGCTCGTGCTCGAAGATCTCGGCGTCCGCCGGGGAGGCGAAGTAGCCGTTCTCCTCACCGCTCTTGCGGTACGTCTTGACCACTCGGTCGATGAGCTGCTTGAGGCTCGCCTCACGGGTCGGGGAACCCACCGCGCCACGGAAGTACTTGCTCGTGACGATGTTGACCGCGTTCACCGACCAGAAGTCGGGGAACTCGACGCCACGCTGCTCGAAGTTGACCGAGCCGTCGCGCCAGTTGGTCATGACGACGTCACGGCGCGCCCACTCCACCTCGTCGTACGGATGCACGCCGGGGGTGGTGTGGATGCGCTCGATACGCAGCCCCTTGCTCGCCTTGCTGCCCTTGGCGCGGGAGCCTCGTGCCGGGCCGCTCGTCGTCTCTGTCATTCCGCCTCCCTGTATACGGGCAAACGCCCATATGTGCGCACGCATTCCGTGGCACGGTGTTTGTCTTTCTGATACCGGGGCGCCCTGCTCTCGCCCCGATCAGGTCCTGGATGCGCGCCGAGCTCAGTCGGCGGCGGTGGCGGGCACGGGAACGGCCGGGCCGCCGGCCTCCCCGTCGGTCCCGCATTCCTGCCCGGGCGGTCCCTGCTCGCGCTGCTCCCGCAGCTCGGCGATGGCCGCCTCGAAGTCCTCGAGCGAATCGAACGCCCGGTAGACGGACGCGAAGCGCAGGTACGCGACGAGGTCGAGTTCCTGCAGCGGGCCCAGTATGGCGAGCCCGACGTCATGGGTGGACAGCTCGGCGCTGCCGGTGGCGCGCACCGCCTCCTCGACCCGCTGGCCGAGCTTGGCGAGGGCGTCCTCGGTGACCGGACGGCCCTGGCACGCCTTGCGCACTCCGGCGATGACCTTGTTGCGGCTGAAGGGCTCGGTGACCCCGCTCCGCTTGATCACCATCAGTGACGCCGTCTCGATGGTGGTGAAACGGCGGGAGCAGTCGGGGCACTGGCGGCGCCGGCGGATCGCCGTCCCGTCGTCGGTGGTCCGGCTGTCGACGACCCGGCTGTCGGGGTGCCTGCAGAAGGGGCAGTGCATGGCTCGACCCTCCTCACCCTCGCTATACGGACGTACGTACGCCATCGATCCCGGCGTACGACGAATAACCTCCGGCCGGTCCGCACGGGCCCTCCGAAGCAGTCACCAGCATAGGCGATTCCGGGACCCCGAAGGACCAGGCACCACAACTTCTGGGCGACTGAACGCATGCAACCACTAGATGTGGTGTCGGGCCGCTTACATGTGCCTACCGCGTGTCGCGGCGGAGGCGGGCCGGGCGGTCGCCCATGAGGGTACGGGAAGCCACCCGGCCGGCGTCGCGGCGGGGCGGGGATGGAAGAATCGGCCCGGTTGCGGCGCCCGCTCGGCGCGAGCTCGTACGCTGCGACCCCGGCGCTCTCCGGCCGACCGGGGAAGCGGGGCGGAAGCGAACGCCGAAGCACCGAAATGCCATTCGCCATACACCCAGCCACTTGATCGGGTCAGCCAATCAGCGAATATTTCACTCGAACGTGTGTTTGGCGCAACCTTTCGAAAGCAACTACCGTTGGCTAACTAGGGAGAACATTTCGAGAGGGGCCGACGTGACCACCACCGCAGACAGCGCGACCATCACCGCACAAAGCCACTCCCAGAGCCGGTTCGAGCATCAGCAGAAGGCACAGCGGCCGCCGATGGACGACGCCACGTTGGACTCCGAAGAGCAGAAGCCCGCCCGCTCGCTGCCCGGCCGGCCACCAGGGATCCGGGCCGACAGCTCGGGGCTCACGGACCGCCAGCGCAGGGTGATCGAGGTGATCCGGGATTCGGTGCAGCGGCGCGGGTACCCGCCGTCCATGCGGGAGATCGGCCAGGCCGTCGGGCTCTCCAGCACCTCGTCCGTCGCCCACCAGCTCATGGCGCTCGAACGCAAGGGCTTCCTGCGGCGCGACCCGCACCGCCCCCGGGCGTACGAGGTCCGCGGCTCCGACCAGCCCACGACCGCGGCGACCGAGACCGCCGGCAAGCCCGCTGCGTCCTACGTCCCGCTGGTCGGCCGGATCGCCGCCGGTGGCCCGATCCTCGCCGAGGAGTCGGTCGAGGACGTCTTCCCGCTCCCCCGCCAGCTCGTCGGTGACGGCGAACTGTTCGTACTGAAGGTCGTCGGCGACTCCATGATCGAGGCCGCCATCTGCGACGGCGACTGGGTCACGGTCCGTCGCCAGCCGGTCGCCGAGAACGGGGACATCGTCGCCGCCATGCTGGACGGCGAGGCCACCGTCAAGCGCTTCAAGCGCGAGGACGGCCATGTCTGGCTGCTGCCGCACAACTCCGCGTACCAGCCGATCCCCGGCGACGAGGCGACCATCCTCGGCAAGGTGGTGGCAGTCCTGCGGCGGGTCTGACCCAGCCCTCACGACCGGGCCCCGGGACCACTGCGCCGGTCCCGGGGCTCGCCCCTTTTTGCCGCTAGGCCGCGGCCGCCTACTATTCCTGGCCCGCTTCCGTCTTCGCCGCCGCGTCGATGGCCGCCAGGGAGCGGCGGACCTGGTTGCGGTCGGTGGTGTACCAGAAGTCCGGCATGGACTTGCGCAGGAAGGAGCCGTAGCGGGCCCGTTCGACACGGGGGTCCAGCACGGCGACGACGCCGCGGTCGCCCGTGGCGCGGACCAGACGCCCGGCGCCCTGGGCCATGAGCAGGGCCGCATGGGTCGCGGCGACGGCCATGAAGCCATTGCCGCCGGACTCCTCCACGGCCTTCTGGCGGGCGCTCATCAGCGGGTCGTCCGGGCGCGGGAACGGCACCCGGTCCATCACGACCAGCTGGCAGTTCGGGCCCGGCACATCCACGCCCTGCCACAGGGAGAGAGTGCCGAACAGGCACGTACGGGCATCGGCGGCGAAGGTGCGGATCAGCTCGCCGAGGGTCTCCTCGCCCTGGAGCAGGATCGGCACGTCCAGGCGGTCGCGCAGCTCCTGGGCGGCGGCCTGGGCGGCACGCATGGAGGAGAACAGACCGAGCGTGCGGCCTCCGGCGGCCTCGATCAGCTCGGCGAGCTCATCGAGCATGTCCGTGCGGCTGCCCTCCCGGCCCGGCTGGGCGAGGTGCTTGGCGACATAGAGGATGCCCTGCTTCGAGTAGTCGAAGGGGGAGCCGACGTCCAGTCCCTTCCAGGGTGGGCAGTCGTCTCCTTCCGTGCCCTCCGGGGACAGGCCCAGGGAGGCCGCGACTCCGTTGAAGTCGCCCCCGAGCTTGAGGGTGGCGGAGGTGAGGACCACCGAGCGGTCCTCGAAGAGCTTCTCGCGCAGCAGGCCGGAGACCGAAAGGGGCGCCACCCGGAGGGACGCGCCGAAGCGGTCATGGCGTTCGTACCAGACGACGTCGTACTCGGAGCCGTTGGCGATGCGCTCGGCCACCGCGTGGACGTTCTCCACCGAGGCGAGGGCCTGCTTGCGGACGGCGTCCTCGTCCTGGACCGACTTGTCGCGGGTCGAGCCGAGCGCCGCGATGACCGTACGGGCGGCGTCCCGCAGCGCCATCAGGCAGTATCCGAGGTCCTCGGGGAGCTCCTCCAGGCGGCCGGGCAGCGCCAGCTCCATGAGCCGCTCGAAGGTCTCGGCGGCGGTCTGGAGCTGGTCGGCGGCCTTTTCGTTGACGAGCTTGGCGGCGCGCCGCACGGCGCGGTTGACCTGGCCGGGAGTGAGCTCGCCGGTGGCCGCGCCGGTGACCCGGGAGACCAGCTCATGGGCCTCGTCGATGATCAGGACCTCGTGCTGCGGGAGGACCGGCGCGCCCTCGATCGCGTCGATGGCGAGCAGCGCGTGGTTGGTGATGACGACATCGGCGAGCTTGGCGCGCTCCCGCGCGGCCTCGGCGAAGCACTCCGCGCCGTAGGCGCACTTCGAGGCGCCCAGGCACTCCCGGGAGGAGACCGAGACCTGTCCCCAGGCGCGGTCCGAGACGCCGGGGGTCAGGGCGTCGCGGTCGCCGGTCTCGGTCTCGTCCGCCCAGTCGCGCAGCCGCAGCAGGTCCTTGCCGAGCTTGCTGGTCGGCGTGGCCTGCTCGAACACGTCGAAGAGGCCGTCCTCCTCTTCCTGCGGGACGCCCTCGTGGAGGCGGTGCAGGCACAGGTAGTTGGAGCGGCCCTTGAGCATGGCGAACTCCGGGCGGCGGCGCAGCAGCGGGTGCAGCGCGTCGACCGTCCGCGGAAGATCGCGCTCCACCAGCTGGCGCTGCAGCGCCAGGGTGGCCGTGGCGACGACCACTCTCTCGCCGTGGGCGAGCGCCGGCACCAGATAGCCGAGGGACTTTCCGGTGCCGGTGCCGGCCTGGACGAGAAGGTGGGCGGAGTCGTCCACGGCCTCGGCGACGGCTTCGGCCATCGCCACCTGGCCGGGGCGCTCGCTGCCGCCGACGGCGGTGACGGCGGCGTGGAGCAGATCGGGGAGGGAGGGCTTCGTCATAGCGCTGCAAGCCTACGCGGGACCACTGACAGCCGGGCCGGTCATGGGGCGTACACCGGTCACGGGGCGTACTCCGGTCATGGGACGTGCAAGGGGTTGGGGACGGTGCCGTGGACGGCGGCGTGCGGGCGCTCACGGCGGTCTCGGTAACCGTCCACATGCAGACGGTTGCGGTTCAGGCACAGCCGCTCGATCCGCGGGGTGAGCAGGTCGAAGGTCTCGTGCCGGTCCTTGAGGGCGGGGAAGCGCTCGTGGTGGCGCAGGATCTCCGCCCGGACGAGTGACCAGAACTCGCCCTCGGGAACGTCCAGTTGGTCCGCGCACAGCGGCGCGAGGTAGCGGAACACGCCGACGAACAGACCGGAGTGGATGAACTGGGTGAGGAAGGCGGGCGGTTCGGTCAGCAGCACCGCGCGGACGTCCTCCGGCATGGAGTCGTGCTCCGGGAGCGGGTGCGAGCTGGTGTTGACGTCGTCGACGAAGTCCTTGACCGCGAGGCGGGTGGGGACGTCGTGCTCGTCGAAGACCACGATGGCGTTCTCGCCGTGCGGGGAGAAGACCGTGCCGTACTGGTAGAGGAAGTGCAGCAGGGGCGGCAGCAGGGCGGCGAACAGCCGGGCCAGCCAGTCGCGCGGGGCCAGCCCCGAACGGTGCACCAGTTCCGTGGTCAGGGCGCGGCCCTCGGGGTCGGTCTGGAGCAGAGCGGCCAGGGTGCGGGCACGCTCTCCCGGGTCGAGATACCCGCTGACCGGCTCGCGCCAGATGCAGCCCAGCAGCTCCTTGAACTGGTACGGGACGCCGGGCAACCGGTCGTAGAGGGGGTGCTCGACGGTGACGGAGGCGGTCTCGCCGAGCAGGATCACCCGGGTCTCGTCGCGCAGATAGGGGTCGGCGTCGCGCAGGCCGTGGACCCAGCGGGTGACGGCGGGCGCGGCGAGGGTGCGCTCGGTGGGCAGACCGCGCCAGACCAGGGTGTTGAGGATGGACAGCGGCAGTTTGACCGTACGGGCCTCGGGCCGGCTGATGTTGAGGAAGGTGCGGATCGACTGCTGCGGCAGGCGGAGGTCGTTGTCAGTGGGCAGCGCGATGATGGATCTGTCGGCGAGTTGCGGGGCGAAGAGCGGGGCGATGGTCTCGTCCCATTGCCAGGGGTGTACGGGGAGATAGAGGTAGTCGGCGGGGCTTCGGCCCTCGTCGGTGATGGCGCGGGCGAAGGCGTGACGGGTGGCGGGGGCGAGCTCCTCACCGTAGAGGCGATCGGGGGTGGCGAGCGTGGGGATACCGCGGTAGTGGGCGATGCTGTGGTGCGCGGCGAGCCAGGGCAGGGGCCGGGCGGTGCGGGCCTCCGGGGCCCAGGTCGCGGCGTCGGCGGCGGAGAAGCCGAGCCTGCCCTTGTTGGCGACGAGCCAGGGGTGGCCGGTCTGGTGGCCTTCGAGGGCGGCGTAGTCCAGGTCGGCGAGGGCGGCGGCGCTGACGGCGGTGGCGTCGAGGCGGGTGTCGGCGGCGAGGGTCGCGGTCAGCTCGCGGATGAGATGGCCGGTGGTGTCGCCGGACAGGCCCAGGACGGTGTCATGGGCGTGGGTGAGGAAGTGGAAGGGGTCGGAGCCGGGGGTGATCGAGCCGGGGTCGACGCGCCAGTGCCCGTAGGCGCCGCGGCGGGCGCGGAAGCGGTAGACCAGTTCGTCGGTGACCGGCAGGCGGTACTGCGGGGTGCCGTCCGCAGCGGTGCCGTCGGGCTCGGGGGTGAGGACTTCCTCGTACGCGAACTCCGCCAGGATCTTGGCGAACAGTCGGCGCGCGGCGTGCTGCCAGGTGCTGTGCGAAGGCTGGGGCTCAGGAGACAAGGCGGGACTCCTCGAAGCGGGACCGCTCCGGCACGTGCGGGGGACAACCGGGGCGGCGCGGTGGACGGCGGACCGGACGGGGGTCGTCGACGGACGGCCCCGGCGTCAGTGCAGGTGGCGGTGGGCGCGGTCGCGGACCATCAACGCCGCGCGTTTGCCGGGCAGTTCGATCTCATCGGCGTAGCGGAAGCCCCCGGTCAGGAATGCGGCGACCGAGGCGGTGTTGCGCAGATCGGGCTCGGCGACGACCCGGGTGCACTGCGGGCGGCGGTCGAGCACGAGATCGGCGGTGGCGCGCAGCAGTGTGCTGCCCAGCCCGCGGCCGCGGTCACCGCCGCCGCCGATGAGCAGATGGATTCCGGTGTCGTGGGGCCGGGCCGGATAGTGGCGGGCGAGGGGGTCCAGGTCGGCGCGGTAGATCTCCCAGTAGCTCATCGGGACGCCGGCCAGCACACCGAGGCAGGGCACGCTGCGGCCGTCGCCGTCGAGCTGGCCGCGCAGGTGGGCGGCGGTGGTCGCGGGCGGTCCGGACAGTTCCCAGAAGGCCGCGACGGCCGGATCGTTCATCCAGCCGGTGATCCGGTCGAGGTCGCGGGCGATCTGGACGGGGACGAGCTCGAACGGCCCGGCGGGGGTGCCGGCCGGCCCCCAGCCCGCCAGGTCGTCCAGCAGCGGGCCGGTGCCCGGGAGGCCGGGGGACGCCGGCTGCCGCGGTCCCCCGGCGAGCAGTGCGCCGGACTGCGGTGGGAGCCGGTGCTCCTGGATGTGGTCGGAGCTGGAGCTGAGGCCGGATTCGGTGGGTGGCACGGCGACGCTCTCCTCTCGTGGCCGGTTGCCGCGTGGCCTTGTGGGTCGCGGGGTGTCGGCGCCGGGGGCTCGTGGGGTGGCGGACTGTGGTGGGCGGCTAGGGGACGAGGGGGTTGGGCAGGGTGACGTAGACGGACTGGGTCTCGACGGGGCCGACGAGTTCGTCCAGTCCGTGCAGCCGGGTCGCGAGATTGGCCTTGCAGCGCAGCGTGGGGGCGGACAGCAGCCGGCCGGGGAGCGGGGAGCGGTGCGCGCGGGGGGCCGCGGCGGCGTCGGTGAGGAACCTCCGGAAGGCGGCGAGCAGGACCTCCTCGCGGACCAGGCGCTGGGACCCGAAGGCCCCGATGAGGCCGAGGACGTTGTTGATGCCCAGGTAGTAGGCGAAGCGCTCGTCGGCGACCTCGTCGGCGACGAAGGTGTCGCTGACCGTGCCGATGCCGGGCAGCCTTCGCTCCAGCTCGGCGCGGCGGGAGGCACGGAAGTAGTAGCCCTGGTTGTCGCGGTAGCGGCCGCCGACCGGCCAGCCGTCGGGGTCGAGCAGCACCAGGGTGTTCTGCTGGTGGGCCTCCAGGGCGACGCCGGCCGTGCCGTCGAGCCACAGCAGGGGCCGTACGACCGCTTCGAGGTAGCGCAGGAACCACTCGGTGGCCACCGCGCCCGGGGGACGGCCGGTGCGGGCGCCGAGCGTACCGACGAGCTCTTCGAGGCGGGAGCGTACGCCCGCGTGGCCGGGCCAGGGCCGGGGGGAGGTGAGACCGGCGATGCAGACGGCGTCGTCGGTGGTGCTGAAGGGGTTGTGGCGGATGACGGCGTCGAGGCCCTGGACGGGTTCGCCGTCGGGGCCGTCGACGGCCAGGTAGGCCGGGTCCCGGACGATGTCGAAGCCGGGGTGGGCGGCCTGCCACTGCTCGGCGAGGCCGGTGCGCAGCAGCCGGTGCACCTCGACCCCGCGGACCAGTTCCTTGCGGAGGTTCTCCCGGCGGGAGTTGGTGATGCGCAGCCCGAGGGAGAGCTTGAGCATGGCGTCCGCGCCGGGGCGGTAGACGGTGCGGACGGAGGAGGTGGGGTGCCAGCGGGGGCCGTGGGCGCCGAGGTCGTGCAGCAGACCGGCGTCGCGGAGGGCGGCGACGGCGGGGCGGTCGGCGAGCTCCCTGGCCTGCCAGGGGTGCAGGGGCAGCGGCACGGTGCCGTCGGGGAGCGGGAGGACCTCCCCGGCGAGGCGCGCGGCGAGCTCCTCGGCCGGTACGGGCCTGCCGCGTTCGGTCCAGGCGGAGTCGGCGGCGACGACGGAGCGGTGCACGGCCATCCAGTGGAGCGGGAAGGAGCCGCGCAGTTCGGGCGAGTAGGCGCGGGTCTCGGCGGCGGAGAGGCCCTCGCGGCTCTTGGGTGTGGGGTGCAGCGGGTGGCCGAGGAGCAGCGACTGTTCGGCTTCGAGGAAGAGGGCGCCGTGGTCGTCGGCGGGCCGCGCGCGCCGGTCGGCGAGGAAGGCGGCCACATTGCGTACCGAGTCGGCGACCCGGCCGATGAGTTCGGCGCCGTGGCCGTCGGGCGTCTGCGGTGGTCCGGCTTCCGCATCCGGCAGGCCGCCGCCGTCCGCCACGCGGTGCTCGCCGCCGTCCGAGGCCCGCCGGTCGCCGCCGTGCGCGGCCTCCCGGCGCAGCAGCGCGGCGAGGGTGACGGCGTCGAGCGGGGCGGCGCCGGCCGGAGCGCCTTCGAGGGTGGGGGCGCCCAGGCGGTGCCAGCCGGTGGGGGACCAGTAGCGGACGGGGATGTGCAGGGCGCTCGCGCCGGAGCGCAGGGGGACGCGCAGACGTCCGCCGGCCGGGCGTGCGGAACCGTTCTCGCGGAGCCAGCAGCGCAGCAGATGCTCGATGCCCGCGGCGTCCGCGGCGACCGCCGGGTCCGGGTGGTCGAGCAGGTCCTGATCGCCGTGGCGGGCGCCGCGGTCGTGGCTGCCGGGGACGCCGGGCGGGGTGGCCTGGGCGGGGTCCTCGTGGGTCTGCTGGTGGCAGCCGTCGTCGGGGGCGCGTCGCTGCTGACGCGGTACGGACTCGATCGTGCCGGCGCTCGGGGGCCGGTCCGGGACCAGCTCGGCGGGCTGGGCGTTGTCGGGGCCGGTGCGTTCGTTCATGGGGAGGTGCCTCGCAGTGTCGTGGGGGACGAGCCCGTCGGCCCGGGGGTGGTGCGGATCGCCGCCAGGAGGGCGTCGGCGAGGCGGTCGAGGATGGCGTCCGCCTGTTCGTCGGTGATGGTCAGGGGCGGCAGCAGCCGGACGACGGCGGAGTCCCGGCCGCCCAGTTCGACGATCAGGCCGCGGTTCAGGCAGGCGCGCTGAACGGCGGCGGCGAGCCGCGGGTCGGCGGGGCGGGCGCCGGTGGCGTCGGCGTCGGCCTCCCGGTCGACGAGTTCGACGCCGAGCATCAGTCCGCGTCCGCGGACGTCGCCGATGCAGTCATGGGCGTCGGCGAGGGTGCGGAGCCGGGCGAGCATCCGGGCGCCCATCTCGGCTGCGCGCCCGGCGAGTCCGTTGGCGCGGACATAGGCGAGGGTGGCGGCTCCGGCGGCCATGGCGAGCTGGTTGCCGCGGAAGGTGCCGGCGTGCGCGCCGGGCTGCCAGGCGTCGAGCTCCTCCCGGTAGACGATGACGGCGAGCGGCAGGCTGCCGCCGATCGCCTTCGACAGGACGATCACGTCCGGCACGATGCCGCTGTGTTCGACCGCCCAGAACGTTCCGGTGCGGCCGACGCCGGTCTGCACCTCGTCCACGATCAGCGGGATCCGCCGGTCGGCGGTGATCTCCCGCATCCGCCGCAGCCAGCTGTCCGGGGCGGGGATCACTCCGCCCTCCCCCTGGACGGGTTCCAGGATCATCCCGGCCGGCCGGGGCACCCCGCTCTTGTGGTCGTCGAGCAGGCTCTGGGTCCAGCGTGCGGAGAGTTCGGCGCCGCGCTCGCCGCCGGTCTGGAAGGGGCAGCGGTAGTCGTACGGATAGGGCAGCCGGACGACGCTGGTGTGCTGCGCTCCCCCGGAGGCGGCGAGCGCCTCGGCGGTCATGCCGTGGTAGGCGCCGGAGAAGGCCATCAGGCCGTCCCGGCCGGTCGCGGTGCGGACGAGTTTGAAGGCCGCCTCGACCGCGTCCGTACCGGCCGGGCCGCAGAACTGGATGCGGGCGTTCTCGGCCAATTCGGCGGGCAGGGTGGCGAACAGCTCGGTGGTGAAGGCGTCCTTGACGGGCGTGGCCAGGTCGAGGACGTGCAGCGGGGCGCCGGAGTCGAGGACGGCACGGATCGCTTCGAGCACCACCGGGTGGTTGTGGCCGAGCGCCAGGGTTCCGGCGCCGGAGAGGCAGTCGAGGTAGCGCCGGCCGTCGGCCCCCTCGATGGTCAGCCCGCGGGCGCGCACCGGGACGATGGGCAGCGAGCGCGCGTAGGTACGGGCAGCGGACTCACGCAGGGACTGCCGGCGCAGGATCCCCTCGTGGGCCGGCGGCGCGGCCGCCGGCACGGTGTCGGTCAACGCCACGGCAGTTGTGTCCTCCTGCTTGGTGAGCTGCTGATGAGCGTGCGGGGCCCGGCGCCCGTCTCTCCGGCCTGCCGGGCGTCGTGGGCCGATCCACGGAGTCCGGGCAGACAGGCCCCAGGGACTGCCCGGCTGTCCCCCGTACGTACCAACGACGGTGACGACGCCGGATCACGGCTGCGGGCAAGATCCTTGACGGCTGGGAACCGGGGCCCCGAGTAACGCCGTCTCCATCGTCACCGGCATAGTGGGGGGTCGCGCCGGGATCTTGCCGTTCATGACAAGTTCCATCCGGTGCAACTCCACTCAAAGCCACACCGGCTCAGTCCGATCCACCCAGGGGGACACACCCATGCGACCCATACGTCGGCCAGTCCTGGCCGCCGCCGCTCTCACCGCCGTCGTGGCGCTGACCGCCACCGGCTGCGGTCCCGAGGGCGGCAACGCGGACGCCAAGCCCAGCCAGTCCGCGGCGGACACCACGGGCGGGGGTGAAATCAAGATCCCCCAGGAGCTCCAGGACAAGCTCAAGGAGCACGGCGTCGACCTGGACAAGTGGAAGAACGGCGAGTGGAAGAACTGGGACAAGGACAAGTGGCTCCGGGAGGCCGGGGAGTTCATCAACCCGATCATCAAGAACTTCTGGGACCCGGACAAGATCGACAAGGTCAAGCCGCCCAAGGACCCCAGCAAGCCCGGGGACATCTCCGAGGACCAGGGCAAGACGGACCCTGAGCCGGCCGCCGTCCAGGCCCAGGCCGTCAAGACGCCGTACGACTCCACCGCTCCCGGTGTGGGCCTGCTGCTGTTCAGCACCCCCCAGGGCGAGTCGCGTTGCTCCGCCACCGTCGTCAAGGACCCGGCGCACCCCGGCAAGTCCAACCTCGTGTGGACCGCGGCGCACTGTGTGCACGCCGGCAAGAACGGCGGCTGGTACCGCAACATGATGTTCGTGCCGAACTTCAACAAGAACGGCGCCTCCGCCGACAAGCTGAAGACCACGCCCTTCGAGGACCGCGTCCCGTCGGGCAAGTGGTGGGCCGACGACATGTCGACGTCCGATGAGTGGATCAAGGACGGCGGCGCCGTTCCGGGCGTGCCGATGGCTCCGTACGACTACGCGCTGATGCATGTGAAGCCGGAGTCGAGCACCGGCGGCAAGTCGCTGGAGGAGGTCGCCGGCGGCGCGTACGCGGTCGACTTCAACGCCCCGGCGATGTCCAAGATCCCGAGCCTGACCGCGCAGGGCTACCCGGCCGAGGCACCGTTCGACGGTGCGACGCAGCAGCAGTGCACCGACAAGCCGACCCGTCTGACGATGGACGCCAAGAAGCCGACCATGTACCGCATCGGCTGCACCATGACCGGCGGCTCCTCCGGTGGCCCCTGGTTCGTCAAGGGCGCCGACGGCAAGCCGGTGCTGGTCTCCAACATGTCGATGGGTCCGCGTCCGGCCCGCTGGTCGGCCGGTCCGCACCTGGGCGCCGCGGCCAAGACGCTGTTCGACAACATGAGCAAGAAGTGGGCGAACAAGCAGTAGCGGCCCGCGACGGGTGGCGCCCGCGCAGCGACCGCGCCACCCGCACCGCTCCCTGAACAGGGCGAAGGCCCGCTCCCGGTCTCCCGGGGGCGGGCCTTCGTCGTCGCTGGGTGTGCCGCGGGCGCCGTTACGCCGCCGGCACGAACGGCTGGAACTCGGCGGCCAGCTCCTCGTGCACCCGCGCCTTGAGGACCGTGCCGTCCGCGGTGTGCTCCTCGGAGATGACCTCGCCCTCGGCATGCGCCCGCGAGACCAGCGCGCCCTGCGTGTAGGGCACCAGCGCCTCGATCTCGACCTGCGGCCGGGGCAGCTCCTCGTCGAGCAGGGTCAGCAGCTCCGCCATGCCCTGGCCCGTACGGGCCGAGACCGCGATGGAGTGCTTCTCCTGGCGCAGCAGACGCTGGAGCACCAGCGGATCGGCCGCGTCGGCCTTGTTGACGACCACGATCTCGGGCACGTCCGTCGCGCCCACATCGCGGATCACCTCACGGACGGCGGCCAGCTGCTCCTCCGGCACCGGATGCGAGCCGTCGACCACGTGCAGGATGAGATCGGACTCGCCGACCTCCTCCATCGTGGAGCGGAACGCCTCGACGAGGTGGTGCGGCAGATGCCGGACGAAGCCGACGGTGTCGGCGAGGGTGTAGAGCCGGCCGCTGGGCGTCTCAGCCCTGCGGACGGTCGGGTCCAGGGTGGCGAACAGCGCGTTCTCCACCAGCACACCGGCGCCGGTGAGGCGGTTGAGCAGGGAGGACTTGCCGGCGTTGGTGTAGCCGGCGATGGCGACCGAGGGGACCTTGTTGCGCCGGCGTTCCTGGCGCTTGATGTCCCGGCCGGTCTTCATCTCCGCGATCTCCCGGCGCATCTTCGCCATCTTCTCGCGGATCCGCCGCCGGTCCGTCTCGATCTTGGTCTCACCGGGACCACGGGTGGCCATACCGCCGCCCGCCGAACCGGAGCCACCGCCACCCATCTGCCGGGACAGCGACTGGCCCCAGCCGCGGAGCCTGGGGAGCATGTACTGCATCTGCGCCAGCGAGACCTGCGCCTTGCCCTCCCGGGACTTGGCGTGCTGGGCGAAGATGTCGAGGATCAGGGCCGTCCGGTCGACCACCTTGACCTTGACGACGTCCTCGAGGTGGATCAGCTGGCCCGGGGAGAGCTCACCGTCGCACACCACGGTGTCGGCGCCGGATTCGAGCACGATGTCCCGCAGCTCCAAGGCCTTGCCCGAGCCGATGTACGTGGCCGGGTCGGGCTTGTCACGGCGCTGGATGACGCCGTCGAGCACCATGGCGCCGGCGGTCTCGGCCAGCGCGGCGAGCTCGGCGAGGGAGTTCTCGGCGTCCTGCACCGTGCCCGCGGTCCACACGCCGACGAGCACCACCCGCTCCAGCCGGAGCTGCCGGTACTCGACCTCGGTGACGTCCTCGAGCTCGGTGGACAGGCCCGCGACGCGGCGCAGCGCGGCACGCGCCGAGCGGTCGTACTGGTCGCCGTCACGCTCCCCGTCGATCTCGTGGCTCCAGGCGACGTCCTCTTCCATCAGGGCGTCGGCCCGAAGGCTCTCGGGGAGGCGCTGCCGGTCCTGCGGAAGGGAAGAAGAGGAGGTCATTTGATCCTTTGCGTCGTTGGGAAGCCCTCATCGGGGCCGGCCGGCCCCACCGGGACTGTCGCTGGTGTCAACGCACGAGCCGTCCCGGAGATTCCCGGGCCGGTCGCCGTCGACCCGAAGATGGTCCCACGGGCCCGGGAGCGCCGTCACGCGGGTTTTCCGTGCTTCGGGGCCTTTGCGGGCTTCCCGGCCGCCCTGGTGGACCGCCACTCCGGATGTCCGGGCATCTGGGGTGTGCGCTCGGCGTAGAGCCATTCCTGGAAGAAGGCCGTGAGGTTCTGGCCGGAGATCTTGGAGGCCAGCGCGATGAAGTCGGCGGAGTCGGCGACGCCGTCGCGGTGCTGGGTCACCCACTCGCGTTCGAGGCGGTCGAAGGCCGCGGCACCGATCTTCTGCCGCAGGGCGAACAGGACCAGCGCGCTGCCGTCGTAGACGACCGGCCGGAAGAGGCTGATCTTCTCGCCGGGGCTGGGGGCCTTGGGCATCGCGGGCGGCCCGCCCTCGGCACGCCACCCGTTGGACTGCTCGTAGGCGTGCCGCATACGGGTCTCCAGGGGGAGCCGGCCGCTGCCCCTGTCCTGGGCGTAGAGGGCCTCGTACCAGGTGGCGTGCGCCTCGCTGAGCCAGACGTCGGACCAGCGGCGCGGGCTGACGCTGTTGCCGAACCAGTGGTGGGCCAGCTCGTGCACCATCACGGACTCGATGTACCAGTCGGGCAGGTTCGCGGTGGTGAACAGGGTCTTCTCGAAGAGCGAGAGGGTCTGGGTCTCCAGCTCGAAGCCGGTCTTGGCGTCGGCGATCAGCACCCCGTACGCCTCGTAGGGGTAGGGGCCGAGCCTGCGCTCCAGCCAGGTGACGTGGTCCGGGGTCCTGGCCAGCCACTTCGCCAGCAGGTTGCGGTCCGCCGTCGGTACGACGTCGCGGATCGGCAGGCCGTGCGGCCCCTGCCGCAGCAGCACGCTGGACTTCCCGATGGAGACCTGCGCCAGCTCGGTGGCCATCGGGTGGGCGGTGCGGTAGGTCCAGGTGCGGCTCGCGGCGCGGCGGCCCGACCCCGCGGGCAGTCCGTTGGCGACGGCGGTCAGCTCCTGGGGCGCGGTGATGTGGAAGGTGAAGAACGCCTTGTCGGAGGGGTGGTCGTTGCAGGGGAAGACGCGGTGCGCGGCGTCCGCCTGGTTGGCCATCGCCAGCCCGTCGGCGGTACGGATCCAGCCGCCGTCGCTCTTGCCGCGGGGGTCGCTGGTGTGCTGGACGACGATCTTCAGCTCCTGCCCCCGGGAGATGTGGGCGGCCGGGGTGAGCACCAGGTCCTCGCCGTGCTGCTCGTGCTTGGCGGGCGCCCCGCCGATCGTCACGGAGCTCACCGTGCCACGGGCGAAGTCGAGGTTGAGGTGGTCGAGCTCGGTGGTGGCCTGGGCGGTGATCTCGGTGGTGGCCTTCAGCGGCTGGTCGTTGCGGCCCGGGTAGTCCAGCGTGATGTCGTAGGACGTGACGTCGTAGCCGGTGTTGCCGAGCATGGGGAAGAGCCGGTCACCGAGGCCCTGCGGCCCCAGGGGCTGCGGCTCGGCCATGCCCAGGGTGGCGACGGCGGCCATCCCCAGGGCGACGGCCCGGCGGCCGGTCCAGCGGATCCGGGCGCTCGGGAGCCGGGGCAGGGCGCGGGCGAAAACGAGGCGGTCGGAGTCGCGGGGCGGGCGGCGCGAGGGAAGGGACATGAACTACGGCTACCAACGCGGCCGCCTCCGCCGTGGGCGAGGCGGCAAACGGCACCCGAACGGGCGGCGGATCGTGCGTCCGTCTTAGGGCTTGTCCGGCGGGTCACGGCAGGTCCGTGGTGTTCCCGTGCCAACGCCGGGGGACGCGTGCCGCGTTGCCGTACCACCCGTACGGCGCCGCCGGGAGCCGCTCCGGCGGGCTGTCCGCGGCCCGTCACCAGGCCGGGCCGCGGGGCCGGTTCACGGACGGACGGCGGCGGCCTGGCGGGCCCGGCCGGCCCGCAACACATCGAAGACGCCGGGGACTTGGCGCATGGCCCGCATCAGGGACGGCAGGCCCGCGGCGTTGGGCAGATGGAGCGTGTACGTATGGCGGACCCGCTGTTCGTGCGGGGGTTCGACGGCGGCCGACACCACCGCGGCGCCCTGGGAGGCGATCGCCTCGGTGAGGTCGGCGAGGAGCTGGGGCCGGCTGAAAGCCTCGGCCAGGAGGGTGACCCGGCAGCCGTGTCCGCCCTGGCCGGCGCCCCGCCAGCGCACTCCGACCGGTTGCCGGCCGGTGGCCGCCATACGGGCCACGACCGGGCACAGGGCGCGGTGGACGGTGACCGTGCCGCCCCGCACGGCGAATCCGGTGACGGTGTCCGGCGGCACCGGGGTACAGCAGCCGGCCAGCCGGACCGCGGCGCCGGGCAGATCCGCCACCGCGAGGACCGAACCGGGCGTGACCTGGGCCGCTCCGGAGCGGTCGGGGCCCGCGGCGGGGCGGTCGGCGGGCGGCGGTGCGGCGGGCCCCTCACCGGCGGCAGAGGGGCGGGCACCGGCCCCCCCGGCGAGCCACCGGGTGATCGCGAGCCGGGCGGCGGGCGTACGGGCGTGGTCGAGCCATTCGGGCGAGGGGCCGGCCGCGGAGTCCGGGGCCATCAGCAGCTGCAGGCTGTCGCCGTCGTGCAGGACGGTGGCGAGCGTGGCGAGCCGGCCGTTGACGCGGGCGCCGATGCAGCAGTGCGCCGCCTCGCCGTGCCGCTCGTACGCCGCGTCCACACAACTCGCCCCGGCGGGCAGGCCGATGGCGCCGGCCGCGGACCCGGACGAGCCGCCGGGGCCGTCCGTACCGGCGTCGGCACAGAAGACCGTGATCTCCCGGTCCTGGGCGAGGTCGTCGCGCAGCGAGGTCCAGAACGTGTCCGGGTCGGGGGTGGTGCGCTGCCACTCCAGCAGCCGGGAGAGCCATCCGGGGCGGGTCGGGTCGGCGCGCTCGCCCTCGGGGGCGTCCGCGCCGTCCGTCGGGGCGTACGGATTGCCCAGCGCGATCACCCCGGCCTCGGCGACCCGGTGCATCTGGTGCGTACGGATCAGCGTCTCGGCGATCTCGCCGGACGGTCCGGTGACGGCGGTGTGCAGCGACTGGTAGAGGTTGAACTTGGGCGCCGCGATGAAGTCCTTGAACTCCGAGACGACCGGGGTGAAGCAGGTGTGCAGCTCACCGAGGACGGCGTAGCAGTCGGCGTCCTCCGCGACGAGCACCAGCAGCCGTCCCAGGTCGGCGCCGGTCAGCTCGCGGCGCGCCAGGCGCACGCGGTGCACGGAGACGAAGTGCCGTGCCCGTACGTGGACTTCGGCGTCGATGCCGGCCTCGGCCAGGACCGTACGCACCCGCTCGGCGATGGCGGCGAGCGGATCGGGCCGGGTGGCGTACTCCAGCACCAGGGCCCGGGTGGTGGCGTACTCCTCCGGATGCAGGATCGCGAAGACCAGGTCCTCCAGCTCGGCCTTGAGCGCCTGGACACCGAGGCGTTCGGCGAGCGGGATCAGTACGTCGCGGGTCACCTTGGCGATCCGGGCCTGCTTCTCGGGCCGCATCACCCCGAGGGTGCGCATGTTGTGCAGCCGGTCGGCGAGCTTGATGGACATCACCCGGACGTCGTTGCCGGTCGCCACCAGCATCTTGCGGAAGGTCTCCGGCTCGGCGGCCGCGCCGTAGTCGACCTTCTCCAACTTCGTGACGCCGTCGACGAGATAGCAGACCTCGTCGCCGAAGAGTTCCCGCACCTGATCGAGCGTCACTTCCGTGTCCTCGACGGTGTCGTGGAGCAGGGAGGCGGTCAACGTCGTGGTCTCGGCGCCCAGTTCGGCGAGGATCAGGGTCACGGCCAGCGGGTGGGTGATGTACGGCTCGCCGCTCTTGCGGAGCTGGCCGCGGTGCGAGGACTCGGCGAGCTGGTAGGCCTTGGCGAGGATGTCCAGGTCGGCGTCGGGGTGGTGGCCGCGGTGCACCTTGGCGACGTGTTCCAGCGCGTGCGGGAGGCCGTCGCGCGGGGCCGGGCCGAGGAGGGCCGCGCGACCGATGCGGCGCAGCCCTCTGAGTTCCAGTCGGCGGCGGCCGCGCCTGCGGCCCGCTGCTCCAGGATTACCAGGGTTAGTGGCCTCTGCGCTCATGGGCACCTCCGGCAGCGTCGACCGGCGTGCGAACGCGTGAGTGTCGGGCGTCCGGGCCGGTGCTTGATGCTATCGAGCCCATCACGCAGCGCTCTCCACCTCTCGCTCAGAGTGATCCGGATCACCCGTTCGAGCGAATCTTTTGGCTGGAACCGTCGCTGGTGGCCGGGGCCGGACCGATCCGGTGCCGTCAGGCGAGGGCGGTGGTCAGCCAGGCGGGGTCGAAGGTGCCCTCGGCGACGATCTCGGCCGGTCCGGTCATCTCGACCGTGCCGTCGGGCAGCTCGGTGATCGAGAGGCTGCCGCCGAGCACGTCGACCGTGTACGTCACGGGGGCGCCGGTCGCGGCCGGGTCCAGGCCGTCCCTGCGGGCGGTGGCGACGGCGACCGCGCAGGCGCCGGTGCCGCAGGAGCGGGTCTCGCCCGATCCGCGCTCGTGCACTCGCATCGCCACATGGCGCGGGCCGCGGTCGACGACGAACTCGATGTTCACGCCGTCGGGATAAACCGCCGCTGGGCTGAACGGCGGTACGGCCAGCAGGTCACCGGCGTGGGCCAGGTCCTCGACGAACGCGACGGCGTGCGGGTTGCCCATGTTCACATTGCGGGCCGGCCAGCTGCGGCCGCCGAGGGTGACGACGACGCCCTCCCCGGGGAGCTCGGCGCGGCCCATGGAGACCGTGACATCGCCGTTCTTGGCGAGGTGGACGCGGCGTACGCCGGCACGGGTGGCGATGGCGAGATCGCCGGCCTCGACCAGGCCCGCGTGCAGCAGATAGCGCGCGAAGACCCGGACGCCGTTGCCGCACATCTCGGCGATCGAGCCGTCGGCGTTGCGGTAGTCCATGAACCACTCGGCCTCGTCGGCCTGGGCGCGCGCCTCCGGGTGCGCGGCGGACCGTACGACGCGCAGCACCCCGTCGCCACCGATGCCGGCCCGCCGGTCGCAGATCCTGGCGACGGCGGTCGCGGGCAGATCGAGGCGGCCGTCCGGGTCCGGGACGATCACGAAGTCGTTCTCGGTGCCGTGGCCCTTGAGGAAGGCGATGCGCTCGGTGTTGGTCACCCCTGCATCGTACGGGTGTGACGGGCGAAGCGCCGGGACGGGGGCGGCGGTCAGGTACCCGCCCGGCGCCGCTCATGTACCGGGCGGCGCTCATGTAACCGCCCATCCCCGCTCACGTACCGGGCGGCGCTCCCGCTCACGTGCCGGGCCGCGCTCAGGTACCCGCCCACCCGCGCTCACGTACCGAGCCGCGCTCATGTACCCGCCCACCCCCCGAAGGGGGGTGGGCGGTGGGGAAAAACCAAAAAGAGGTGCGGGTGGGCGGTGGGGAAAGGGGAGGCTCAGCGGAGTCTGGCCACGCGCCAGATGGCGAGTGAGGCGGGGATGGCCACCACCAGGGCGTACAGGAGCACCACGCGCCAGTTGGCGCGGCGGCCGGAGCCGCGCACCGGGAGGCCGGGCCAGGTGTGGCCGACGCGGCGGGCGGCCATCATGCCCCAGCCGGCGGCGCAGCAGCACAGCAGCAGGCCGAGCATCGCGATCACCGCGCCGCCGTCGCCGCCGAACTCGAAGGCGAGGGGGAAGGCGAACATCAGCGAGCCGACCGCGGCAAGTCCGACGATCGGCGCGAGCTGCCACAGGCGCAGCCGGCGCGGCGGGCGCAGCTCGCGGAAGGACTCGCCCCCCTCGCCGGATCCGTCGGCGTCCGGGCCGTCGGAGTCGTCCAGGGCGGCCGGGTCGGCGAGCGGGCCGGCGCCGGGGTCCACGGCGCCGGACAGGGCGTCCTGGGCGTCCGGGCCGTCGTCGGCCAGCGGTGTCGCGTCAGCGTCGTCGTCCGCATTTCGGGCTCTGTTGCGAGGGCCGGCCTCCATTGCCACGCGCCCTCCCCACTCAGACTGCACGCCTCGATCGAAGGTCGATGATGACACGCCCTCAGGGGCCCGGATGGCGGCCGGAGCGTCCCGATGCCATGACGTGATCAGGCTGTGACCGGTCGTTCGAGCAACGCCAGTGCCCGTCCCGGAAGTTCCGCCCGGTGCTCGGCCGCGCCGCTGAGCCAGTGGACCCGCGGGTCCCGGCGGAACCACGAGTCCTGGCGGCGCGCGAAGCGCTTGGTGGCGCGCACCGTCTCGTCCCGCGCTTCCTGCTCGGTGCACTCCCCCGCCAGCTGCGTGAGCACCTGCTGGTAGCCGAGCGCCCGGGACGCCGTACGCCCCTCGCGCAGCCCCTCGCCCTCCAGGCGGCGCACCTCGTCGACCAGGCCCGCCTCCCACATGCGGTCGACCCGGCGCGCGATGCGCTCGTCGAGCTCGGGGCGCTCGACGTCGACGCCGATCTGCAGGGTGTCGTAGACCGCCTCGTGGCCGGGGAGGTTGGCCGTGAAGGGGCGGCCGGTGATCTCGATGACCTCCAGGGCGCGCACGATGCGGCGGCCGTTGCTGGCCAGGATGGCGCGGCCGGCGTCCGGGTCGGCGGCGGCCAGCCTGGCGTGCAGGGCGCCGCTGCCCAGTTCGGCCAGTTCGGCCTCCAGGCGGGCGCGCACCTCCGGGTCGGTGCCGGGGAAGTCCAGGGCGTCGATGGCGCCGCGTACGTACAGCCCGGAGCCGCCGACCAGGACGGGGGTGCGGCCCTCGGCGAGCAGCCGGTCGATCTCGGCGCGGGCCAGCCGCTGGTACTCGGCGACGTTCGCGGCGCGGGTGACGTCCCAGATGTCCAGGAGGCGGTGCGGTACGCCCTGCTGTTCCTCGGGTGTGAGCTTGGCGGTGCCGATGTCCATGCCCCGGTAGAGCTGCATGGAGTCGGCGTTGATGACCTCGCCGCCCACGTGTTGCGCGAGCGCGACGCCCAGATCGGACTTTCCGGCCGCGGTGGGGCCGACGACGGCGATGACCCGCGGAGCGGGAACAGCGGTGTTCACCCCGTCAGTCTCGCAAACCTCCCGCCCCCATCTCGAACGAGCGACGTGACGGGCCACCGATGAGGTCGTTGCCTGTTGCGAGGTCCCGAGAGCCGGTGCAGCACCGGCGCCCGTGGGCGGCGCAACGGTCCGCTCCGGGCGGCCTGGGATTTCGCCCAACATGAATAGCGTAGGAGCAGTTATGGGCGTGTTTTCGCGGTTTCGCCGCCGTAAGTCCGAAGCGTCGACGGAGGAGGCTGCCGCTGCGGCGGTGACGGCCGAGGCGGAGGAGCCGGCGGAGTCGTCCGCTTCGGCGGACGCCGAGGACGCCACGGACGCCACGGACGCCAAGGACGCCAAGGACACCGAAGACGCCAAGGCCGAGCGAGCCGAGGAGGGCGGGGAGGCCGCGGGGGACGGCGGGTCCGCGCAGGATGCGGTGGGAGCGGCGGAAGCGGGGAAGGTCGCGGAAGCAGCGGCCGCGGAGGGGTCCGCCGGCGCCGAGGGGGAGACGGCCCCCGGGGCCGCCCCCGGGGCCGGCGAGGACGGCGAGCGGCATGCCCAGAAGCCCGCCGAGGGCGCCGGGATCCCCCGGCAGCAGTCGGCCCCGGCCGCGGCGGGCAGGGAGTCCGACGAGAGCGCACGGCACTAGGACCGGCGCGGCCCGGAGCCGCACGGCAGCGGCCGCGGGGTGGGTCTGCTGGCCTCGCTCGGCGTACGGATGCTGCGGCTGCTGATCGGTACCCAGTCCC
>NZ_JBSFYC010000058.1:0-51274 GCF_053595675.1 Streptomyces sp. NPDC002446
CCGGCGATCCGGAAGAACCGCGGAAACCGGAAGAACCGGGGAAACCGGCAAAACCGAAAAAACTGGGAAAAGGGGTCGGCCGCCTCGGAACAGGGCTGCTTCGCTTTACGTCCGGACACCCTGCCCCTCCGGCCCGCCCCCTCCCGTGGGTGGGTGGGAATTCTTTCTGCCGTCGTTGATGCTGCCGGACCCTCGCCGTCGTGGCCGATCACCGTTGCGGCAGGGGTAGGGCCCACTAACCGGGGGCGAAGCCTCCGGGCCCCGAGAAGCGACCGTCAGGCGACCACCAAGGCAAGCCCCCACGAGGTTTCTCCCACCCCACAACGGGAGGGGGCGGGCCGGAGGGGTAGGGGTGTGGGACGTAAAGCGAAGCAGTCCCACACCCCTGCCCCGGAGGACCGCCACCGCACCCCGAAAAGCCCCGCGCAGCGGCACAGCCCGCCGCAGGCGCAACAAGCGCAACCCCCACGGCGGGCCAGCCGAAAACGTGCCAAGCCAAGCGCAGCGGAAGGTCAGACCGGCTCCGCCACCCGCCCCGTCGAAGCCCCCGCCGCTTCGGCGGCCGGCTTGGTGGGGCCGCCGCGCAGGGGGACCTCCTTGAGGAACCAGGCGGCGGCGAAGCCGATGACGCTGACGGCGGCGCCCCACACGAAGACGTGGTGGGTGCCGGTGGCGACCGCGTGCGTGTAGGCGTCCTTGATCATCGGCGGGAGTTGTGCGAGGCCCTTCGGGTCCATCTGGGCGCCGCCGCTGGTTGCCTTCTCGCCGGCCTTGCCGAGCCGCTCGACCATCGTGGACTGCACCTGGTGGGTGAAGATCGCGCCGAAGATCGCGACGCCGAAGGAGCCGCCGATCGTGCGGAAGAGGGTGGCGGACGAGGAGCCGACGCCCATGTCCTTCATCTCGACGCTGTTCTGCGCGATCAGCATCGTGGTCTGCATCAGGAAGCCCATGCCGGCGCCGAGCACCGCCATGTAGACGCCTGAGGTGAAGCGCGTGGTCCCGGTGTCCATGAGGGACAGCAGGGCCAGGCCCGCGGTGATCAGGCCGCCGCCGACGACGACGAAGACCTTGTACTTGCCGCTGGCCGTGGTGACCCGGCCGGCGAACAGCGAGACGGCCATCATGGCGAGCAGCATCGGCAGCAGCAGCAGGCCGGAGTTGGTGGCCGAGGCGCCCTGCACGGTCTGCTGGAACAGCGGCAGGAACGTCATCGCTCCGAACATCACGAAGCCGACGAGGAAGCCGATGAGCGTGACGAGCGAGAAGTTGCCGTTGCGGAAGATGTGCAGCGGCAGCACCGGCTCGCTGACCTTGCGCTCGACGAGTACGAAGGCGATCAGCGCGAGCACGCCGAGGACGGCGAGGCCGATGATCTGGCTGGACAGCCAGGCGTACTCGGTGCCGCCCCAGGTGGTGATGAGGACGAGTGCGGTGATGCCGACGGTGAGCAGCGCGGCGCCGACGTAGTCGATGCGGGTCTGCGAGCGCTTCTTGGGCAGGTGCAGTACGGCGGTCACCATGATCAGGGCGATCGCGCCGAGCGGCAGGTTGATGTAGAAGCTCCAGCGCCAGCCGAGGTGGTCGGTGATGGTGCCGCCGACCAGGGGTCCGCCGATCATCGCGACGGCCATGACGCCGGCCATCAGGCCCTGGTACTTGCCGCGTTCCCGCGGCGGAATCAGGTCGCCGATGATCGCCATGACGCCGACCATGAGGCCGCCCGCGCCCAGGCCCTGGACGGCGCGGAAGCCGATCAGCTGGCCCATGTCCTGGGCCATGCCGGAGAGCGCCGAGCCGATCAGGAAGATCACTATGGAGGTGAGGAAGACGCCCTTGCGTCCGTACATGTCGCCGAGCTTGCCCCAGATGGGCGTGGAGGCGGCGGTGGCGAGGGTGTAGGCGGTGACCACCCAGGACAGGTGGTTGATGCCGCCGAGTTCGCCGACGATGGTCGGCATGGCGGTGCCGACGATCATGTTGTCGAGCATGGCGAGCAGCATCGCGATCATCAGCGCGAAGAGCACCATCCGCACGCTCGCCGGCTGTCTGCCCGGGCCCGTACTCTGCGCGGTGTCCGGTATCGGCGCCGCCGTTTCCTGTTGTCCGTCCCCCGTCGGGGTCGCAGACTGCGACTTCCCCATCACTCACTCCTACTTACTTGCCGCCCGGCTAGTTCAGTACAGTGATGAAGGTAGGCGGCGTACTAGCCGGGCGTCAAGTAAGTTCCTTTGGCACGACCTGGTCAGCGCTCTGACCGGCACCGACAACGCAGGAGAAGCACCATGAGCACACCGCACGCGCGCAGGGGAAACACCCGCCAGCGCATTCAGGACGTCGCTCTGGAGCTGTTCTCCGAGCAGGGCTACGACAAGACCTCGCTGCGCGAGATCGCCGAGAAGCTCGAGGTCACCAAGGCGGCGCTGTACTACCACTTCAAGACCAAGGAAGACATCGTCATCAGCCTGTTCCAGGACCTGGCCAAGCCCTGTGACGAGCTGATCGTCTGGGCCGAGGAGCAGCCGCGGACGCTGGAGACCAAGCAGGAGGTGCTGCGCCGCTACAGCGAGGCGCTGCGCTCGGCCGAGCCCCTCTTCCGCTTCATGCAGGAGAACCAGGCCGCGGTGCGCGACCTGAGCATCGGCGAGACCTTCAAGGAGCGGATGCTGACCCTCTTCGGCCTGCTCAAGGAGCCCGACTCCGAGCTGGCCGATCAGGTGCGCTGCATCACGGCGCTGTTCTCGATGCACGCGGGCATGTTCGCGATGCAGAACGTCGAAGGCGACCCCGAGGAGAAGCGCAGGGCCATCCTCGAGGTCGCCACAGAACTGGTCACGGCGGCAAACCCGCCGAACCGCCGGCCAGTCCGGCCGGACTCAGCTCAGACGGAAGCGCCGTGAGCCCGCAGGAATCCGGTCGGCTCGATGCCCGTCCCGTAGTTGGGGCCGGTACGGACCTCGAAGTGCAGGTGGGGGCCGGTCGAGTTGCCGGTGCTGCCGGACAGGCCGATCTGCTGGCCGGTGCCGACCCGCTGACCGGGCTGGACCTGGATCGATGACAGGTGGGCGTACTGGCTGTACATGCCGTTGTCGTGGCGGACCACGATGGCGTTGCCGTACGCCGGGCCGTCGCCGCCGCCGTAGGGGCCGGCCTTGACGACGGTGCCCTTGAAGACGGACTTCACGGCGGTGCCGGTCGGCACGACGAAGTCCTGACCGCTGTGGTTGTGCGACCAGCGGTTGCCGGCCAGGCCGTAGGTCGAGCCCAGGATGTACTTGTCGACCGGCTTGGCCCAGGCGTTGGCCTTCTTGGCCGCGGCCTTCTTGGCCTTGGCCGCGGCGGCCTTCTTGGCCTTGGCGTCGGTGGCGGCCTTGGCCTGCGCGTCGGCCTGCGCGGAGACGGTCTTGCCGACGCCCGAGGTGAGGCTCAGCAGGCCGCCGTCGGCGGCGGAGGCGACACCGGCGCCGAGTGCGGCGGTCACACCGAGACCGGCGGCGACAACGGCGACGCGGTTACGCACGGCAGACTTCTTCGAATTACGTATGGCGGTGAACTTCGGCATGCGGGTTTACCCTCCGGAATTTGATTGGTTTGCCCGGCTGCGGACCGGGTTCGCCATTCCTTGGTAACCCGCCCGAACCATCCCGCCAAGGGGCCTTTCTACTAACCCGCCCCGTATTGGGGAGCGAGTGAAACAGGCCCTTGCGCCACCACCGAACGTGCGAACGAACCACGCCAAACAAGCTCAATTCGGGCACGCCTCGTCCGCCTTACACCGGCTCTGATCAGGCGCTTTACCCTTACGTTGCACAGGTGGTGCGCGGCCCGCCCCCTCGTCCGGCCGCACCCCGCGCCTCGGCTCCCCGAAACCCCCGCATCCCCGGGCCCCGCTCCCCCTAATTCCTTTAGTAGGCCCTGAATCGCCTGTGCGTCATGTCACGCCGAGGCGTGATCGAATTCCTTTTCTTTGTGACGCGGGTTACTCGGGCATTTGTGACGTGGGTTACCCGGCACCCCTCGGCGCCCCTTTCGGAAGGCGGCGGAACGTCGAATTCCGTGACCGCCGCCACACCATTGCGGGCTAATATCGGCGCCACGGCATGATCGGCCACGGGGGAGGGCGGACCGCGCGATGGACCCGTCAGCAGTGGGCATGCGGCTCGCCTCGGGCGTGATCGCACCGCTCGTCAGAAAGCTCTTCGTCAAGGAGGCCCCGGGCGCCGGGCTGACGGCGGCGCCGGTACGGATATCCGCGCTGGTGTCCTTCAAGGGCGAGCAGCGCACGCTGTCCGGGAAGGACCTGCGCAAGCTCGCCGCGGAGCTGGTGGACCGCGCGGTACGGGCAGCCGGTCCCGGCGAGCCTCCGGTGCCCGAGGACGAGCAGCGGGCCGTGGCCGAGGCGCTGGCCACCACGCTGTATGGCCTCGGTGAGCTCGACATGGACGACGTGCAGGCCGTGCGCCTGGGCTCCACCGCCCTCGCCGAGCGCCTGGAAACGGCGAGCCCCGGCGCCGTCCGCGGCCTGTCCCGGGACGCCGAGCTGCTGCACGGCACCCTGCTCGCCGCCGCCTGCCTGCACATCGTCCACTTCTTCAGCCGGCGCTCGACCTTCGTGGCCCGCACGCTCGTCCAGCAGAGCCGCAGCCTGGACAGCCTGATCACGGCGATCGACGCGTTCCTCGAACGGCATCCCTCGCAGCGGGCCTGTGACGCCGCCTTCGAGCGCGACTACCTCGCCTATGTGGCGCGCAAGCACAGCAGGCTCACCATCTACGGCATCGACCTGGCCAACTCCCCGGACCGCTGGCCGCTGGACGCGGCGTACATGAGCCTGGAGGCGACGACGTCGGGCGGGCGCGAGGCGAACCCCCTCGGCGGCCCCTGGGGCGAAGACGAGCTCCACCCGGTCGGCGCGCCCGCTCCCGTCCCCGCCGACCAGTCCCTTTCCGGCCGCGACCGGGTGCTGCTGCGCGGCATCGCCGGCTCCGGCAAGAGCACCCTCGTCCAGTGGCTGGCCGTCTCCTGCACCAAGGCCCCCGCCGACACGCCCCTCCCCCACCTCTACGGCCGCGTCCCCTTCGTCCTCCCGCTGCGCACCCTCACCCGCGACGGCGCGCCCCTGCCCACCCCGGACCGCTTCCTGGCCGCCGTCGGCTGCCCCGTCTCCGGGTCGCAGCCCGGTGGCTGGGCCGACCGCGTGCTGGCCTCCGGGCGGGCGCTCCTCCTCGTCGACGGCCTGGACGAGATCCCCGACCGGGAGCGCGAGCAGGCCCGCCGCTGGCTGCGCGATCTGCTCGACGCGTTCCCGGACAACCGGTGGCTGGTCACCACCCGCCCCTCCGCCGTACGCGACGACTGGCTGGCCGCCGACGGCTTCGGCGAGCTGACGCTCTCCCCGATGCGCCGCGCCGAGGTCGCCGCGTTCATCGGCCGCTGGCACGACGCGGCGCGCTGCGACGCCGAGGACACCGGGCGCCTCGACGCCTACCAGCAGTCCCTGCTGGCCGCCGTGCACACCAAACAGGACCTCGCCCGGCTCGCCACCAATCCCCTGATGTGCGGTCTGATCTGCGCACTGCACCGGGACCGCCGCGGCTATCTGCCCACCGGCCGCAAGGAGTTGTACGACGCGGCGCTGTCGATGCTGCTCTCCCGCCGCGACCGCGAACGCGATATGGCCGCCCCCACGGGCATCGAGCTGAGCGACGAGCCGCAGATCCAGCTGCTGCAGCGGCTCGCCTACTGGCTCATCCGCAACGGCCGCACGGAGCTGGACCGGGAACGGGCCGAGCGGATCATCGGCGATGCGCTGCCGGCGGTTCCGGCGGCGGCGGAGCAGGGCGGTGCGCAGGCCGTCTTCCGGCATCTGCTGCTGCGCAGCGGGCTGCTGCGCGAGCCCGCGCCGGGCTCGGTCGACTTCGTCCACCGGACGTTCCAGGACTACCTGGGGGCCAAGGCGGCGGTCGAGGACGGGGACTTCGGGCTGCTGGTGGCGCATGCGGAGGACTCCCAGTGGGAGGACGTGCTCCGGATGGCGGTGGCGCACGCCCGGCCCCGTGAACGGGCGGAGTTCTTACGCGGGTTGATCGCCCGCGGCGACCGCGCGGGGAGCGACGCCGCCCGTCTGCGCGTCCATCTCCTCGCCATGGCCTGCCTGGAGCACGCCACGGAGCTCGATCCGCGCGTACGGGAGGAGGTCAACGAGCGGGCCCGGGCGATTCTGCCGCCGCGCAGCCGCAAGGAGTCGCAGCTGCTGGCGGAGGTCGGGCCCCTTGTCCTGGAGCTGCTGCCCGGCCCGGACGGCCTGGAGGACGACGAGGCGCAGGAGGTCGTGGCGACCGCCGCACTCATCGGCTCGGATACGGCACTGGAGGTGATGAAGCGCTTCCGGGATCACCCCTCGCGTAAAACCGGGCACCAGCTGGCGACCGCGTGGTCTGGATTCGATACGGACCGGTACGCCCAGGAGGTCATCCGGCACCTCGGCACCGATGTGACCGTCACCATCACCTCCCGTTCCGAACTGCACGCGCTCACCGCACTCGCTGGTCGCCCCCGCGTCTCCGTGGAAGGTCCGTTCACCGCACAGGAATTACTCGACGCACTGCGGCCCGAGTCCGTCAGGAGCCTGTCCATCATGAGGAACCCCGAGATCACCGACCTCGCCTTCCTCCACGGGTTCCCCGCACTGGAGTTGCTGCAGCTCTGGGACTGTCCCGCCGTCGAAAGCGTCGCTCCACTCGCGGACCGTGGCGTCCGCTCGTTGGCTATTTCCGGACCACCCGGCAAAGATGTGCGTACTCCGCACGGACTCAGCCTCCTGCGTCACACACGCGAATTGATCCTCTTCTCGGCACTCCCGCCGGAAGGTCTGGCCGCACTCCCCGCAGCCGCCCCGTTGAGCCACCTGACTCTCGGCCAGCCGATCGGTGCCGAATTCACCGACCTGGCGCCTTGGCCCCAGTTGCGCAGCATCCAAATGCACCACATCACCGATGCCTTCGCCGAGGACCAGTGGCAGGCGCTGGCCTCACTGAGCAAACTAGAGGCGTTTTCGTTCGGCGTGGTGGACGAGGACGCCACGTTGCGCATACCTCGCGGCCTCCGGCTTCCCCAAGTGAAGACGCTGAGCATCCTCAACTCATCGCGTCACCCGGCAACGCACGTGAGACACGTTCTGGACTCGGCGCTCCCGGCCTTCCCCGGCGTCCGCAAGCTCCAGCTCTACGGCATGACCGACGCCGAATTCCCCCTGCCCCCCTTGACGTCCCTGCCCGGCCTCGAAGAGGTCTACCTCTCCCACCTCCGCCCCGCGCCCGGCGGCCACCCCCTGCCTCCCCGTATCAAACTGACCGTCTTCCCGCGTCCCCGCACCTAGGGTGGTGGGCGGACCCCTCAATGCCCCGCCCCCGCACCGCAGTTACGGGAAGCCCATGGATCCCTCCGCCATCGCCGCCCGCCTGGCGCCGCGCGCCGTCGACCCGTTGATCCGCAAGCTGTTCCGCTCCGACGGGCCGGCCGCCGAGCTGGTCGACCGGCCCGTACGCATCTCCCGCCTGGTCTCCTTCGGCGGCGAGAAACCGGTCCTGACGGAGCGTGAGCTCGTGGGTGTCGCGGCGGCGCTGGTCGAGCTGGCGACGGGCGAGGAGGACCGGGGACTCACCGGCGCGCTGGCCCGCACCCTGCGTGCGCTCGCCGACATCGAGATGGACGACCTGGACGCGGCCCGTCTGCTGCCCGCGGAGTTCGCCCGCCGGCTGTGCGCGGCCGCACCGGGGGCCACCGCGCCCCTGACCGGCGACGCCGTGCTGGTCCACGGCCTGCTCGTGGACGCCGCGGCGCTGCACATCCTGCACTTCCTCACCCGGCGCTCGGAGTGGGTCGCGCGCACCCTCGTGGAGCAGACCCGTACCCTCGCCGTGCTGGTCGACGGTCCGGGCGTCCCGGCCGGGCCGCCTGCGGACCGTAGGGGCGGCGCGGACGGGGACGCCGCCTTCGAGGCGCGCTACGCCCAGGACACCGCCGCCCTCCACAACCACCTCACGATCTTCGGTATCGACCTCGCGCACTCCCCGGACAGCTGGCCGCTGGACGCCGCCTATCTGGGGCTGCGGTGCGAGCCCGGCCCCCAGGACGGGCAGGACGGCGCCGGCCAGGACGACCCGCCGCTTCCGGCCGAGCAGGCGCTTGCGGACCGCCGTCAGGTCCTGGTGCGCGGCGTCGCGGGGTCCGGCAAGACGACGCTGCTGCAGTGGCTGGCCGTGGCCACCGCCCGTGACGAGCTGCCCGGCACGCTGGCGGGGCTGCGCGGCCGGGTCCCGTTCCTGCTGCCCGTGCGCCGCTTCGCGCGGGAGGGCCTGCCGTCCCCGGGGACGTTTCTGAGCGCCGTCGGCTATCGGGATGCCGGGGCGGCGCCGGACGGCTGGGTGCGGCGGGTGCTGGCAGCGGGGCGGGCGCTGCTGCTGGTCGACGGGGTCGACGAGGCCCCGGAGGCGGAGCGCGAGCAGCTGCGCGGCAAGCTCGGCGAGTGGAGCGCCCGGTATCCGGGGAACGTCTGGGTGGTCACGTCCCGGCCGTCGGCGGTGCCCGGTGGCTGGCTCGCCGCCGAGGGGTTCAGCGAGGTGTCGCTGGCGCCGATGGGCCGGGAGGACGTCGCCGCGTTCATCCAGCGCTGGCACCGTGCCGCGGCCCAGCAGAGCCCGGCCGACCTGGACCGGCTCGGGCATTACGAGCGGACGCTGCTCAATGCCGTGCGCATCACCCGTGATCTGGGGCGGCTGGCGACCAATCCGCTGATGTGCGGGCTGCTGTGCGCCCTGCACCGCGATCGCCGGGGGTATCTGCCCAACGGCCGCAAGGAGCTGTATGACGCGGCGCTGTCGATGCTGCTGGAGCGGCGCGACCGGGAGCGGGCGATGGTCGCCACGGACGGTGTCGAGCTGACCCGGCAGCCCAAGATCCAGCTGCTGCAGAAGCTGGCCCACTGGATGCTGGTCAATGGCCGCTCCGAGATGGATCAGGCGACGGCGATCGACACTCTCGCCCGGTATCTGCCGGCGATTCCGGACGCGGCCCGGCAGGGCGGCCCGCAGGAGGTGTTCCGGCATCTGCTGAACCGGACGGGGCTGCTGCGGGAGCCCACGCCCGGCACCGTCGACTTTGTGCACCGCACGTTCCAGGACTATCTGTCCGCCCGCGCCACCGTGCAGCGGCATGACTTCGGGCTGCTGCTCGATCATGCGCACCATGACGACTGGGAGGACGTCATACGGATGGCCGTGGCGCTGGCCCGGCCCGATGAGTGCGCGGCCCTGCTGGACGGGCTGCTCGCGCCGCATGCGGGCGTACGGGCGGCTGAGGCGCGGCACCGCAAGCTGCTGGCGGCGGCGTGCCTGGAGCACGCCACCGAGCTGGACCCGGCGGTGCGGGCGCGGGTGCAGCGTTTCACCCGCGACATGGTGCGTCCCAGTACCCCGTCGGCGGCCCGCGCCCTGGGGTGGATCGGGCCGATCGTGCTGGAGATGCTGCCGGATCCCGCGCAGGCGTCGGACGGTGAGGCGTATCTGCTGGCGATCACTGCCACGTCGATCGCGGACGATATGGCCATCGACTATCTGGCGGGGCTGCGCGACCGGGCGCATCACGACATCCGGGCGCAGCTCGCCGGGGCCTGGCGCCGCTATGACACCGCCCGCTACGCCCGCGAGATCATCGCGCACCTGGAGCCGGCCGAGCTGTACTTCCCGGTGTCGGACCTGGAGGAACTGCATGCGCTGCGCCGGCTGGGCGGCCGTGGGCAGCTGCGGATCGACGGGTTCTTCACCCCTGACCAGCTGGTGGAGGGCATCGCGCCGGCCGGGGGGCTGACCCGGCTGTGGCTCGCCTATGACCTGGGTGTCTCCATGGAGTGGCTGTCGGCCTTTCCGGAACTCGACACGCTTCGGATCGGCCGCCGTATTCCGCCGGTGAACGGCGTTCCGGACGGCATTCGCGTTGTCCGGCTGTAGCCGGTTGCCGCGAACACGGACCGACTACTCTCGGCCCATTCGACCGAAAATAGCCCCCGGAACGGGGAACGCGGAACACGGAACGCAGAACACGGGAAACATACCGAGACGCATTTTCCGCACCACAAAAGGCGACCGCACACGAAACGGGACTGCCCCGGAATCGTGCGAAGCGATTCCGGGGCAGTCCCGTTTGCGTCATATGTGCCGTATGCGAGATTTACGCGCTATGCGTGATCCGCTCAGGCGTCCTTGCTCAGGTTCGGGCCCGAGCCGCCGGTGGCGGACTCGATCGGCGGGGCGTCCGGAAGTGCGGACTTCTCCTCGCCGCGGAAGGTGAACTTGGCGGTGTCACCCTCGCCCTCGACATCGACGACCACGATGTGGCCCGGACGCAGCTCGGCGAAGAGGATCTTCTCCGAGAGGGCGTCCTCGATCTCGCGCTGGATCGTGCGGCGCAGCGGACGGGCGCCGAGCACCGGGTCGTACCCGCGCTTGGCCAGCAGCGACTTGGCCTCGCCGCTGAGCTCGATGCCCATGTCGCGGTCCTTGAGCCGCTCGTCCACCTTGGCGATCATGAGGTCGACGATCTGGATGATGTCTTCCTCGGTCAGCTGGTGGAAGACGACGGTGTCGTCGACGCGGTTGAGGAACTCGGGGCGGAAGTGCTGCTTGAGCTCTTCGTTGACCTTGTTCTTCATCCGCTCGTAGCTGGACTTGGTGTCGCCCTGGGCCGCGAAGCCGAGGTTGAAGCCCTTGGAGATGTCCCGGGTGCCGAGGTTGGTCGTCATGATGATGACCGTGTTCTTGAAGTCCACGACCCGGCCCTGGGAGTCGGTCAGGCGACCGTCCTCCAGGATCTGCAGCAGCGAGTTGAAGATGTCCGGGTGGGCCTTCTCGACCTCGTCGAAGAGGACGACGGAGAACGGCTTGCGGCGCACCTTCTCGGTGAGCTGGCCGCCCTCTTCGTAGCCGACGTAGCCGGGAGGCGAGCCGAACAGCCGCGAGACCGTGTGCTTCTCGCTGAACTCCGACATGTCGAGGGAGATGAGCGCGTCCTCGTCGCCGAAGAGGAACTCCGCCAGCGTCTTGGACAGCTCGGTCTTACCGACACCGGACGGGCCGGCGAAGATGAACGAGCCGCCGGGACGCTTGGGGTCCTTCAGGCCGGCGCGGGTACGGCGGATGGCCTGGGAGAGCGCCTTGATGGCGTCCTTCTGGCCGATGACGCGCTTGTGGAGCTCGTCCTCCATGCGGAGCAGGCGCGAGGACTCCTCCTCGGTGAGCTTGAAGACGGGGATGCCGGTGGCCGTGGCCAGGACCTCGGCGATCAGCTCCTCGTCCACCTCGGCGACGACGTCCATGTCGCCGGCCTTCCACTCCTTCTCCCGCTTCGCCTTCGCGGCCAGGAGCTGCTTCTCCTTGTCGCGCAGGCCCGCGGCCATCTCGAAGTCCTGCGAGTCGATCGCGGACTCCTTCTCCCGGCGCACATCGGCGATCTTCTCGTCGAATTCGCGCAGGTCCGGCGGCGCGGTCATCCGGCGGATCCGCATCCGGGAGCCGGCCTCGTCGATCAGGTCGATCGCCTTGTCCGGCAGGAAGCGGTCGGAGATGTAGCGGTCGGCGAGGGTGGCCGCCGCGACCAGCGCGGAGTCCGTGATGGAGACGCGGTGGTGGGCCTCGTAGCGGTCCCGCAGGCCCTTGAGGATCTCGATGGTGTGCGGCAGCGACGGCTCGGCGACCTGGATGGGCTGGAAGCGGCGCTCCAGCGCGGCGTCCTTCTCCAGGTGCTTGCGGTACTCGTCGAGCGTGGTGGCGCCGATGGTCTGCAGCTCGCCTCGCGCCAGCATGGGCTTGAGGATGCTGGCGGCGTCGATCGCGCCCTCGGCGGCGCCCGCACCCACCAGGGTGTGGAGCTCGTCGATGAACAGGATGATGTCGCCGCGGGTGCGGATCTCCTTGAGGACCTTCTTCAGGCGCTCTTCGAAGTCACCCCTGTAGCGGGAGCCGGCGACCAGGGCACCGAGGTCGAGGGTGTAGAGGTGCTTGTCCTTGAGGGTCTCGGGCACCTCGCCCTTGACGATGGCCTGGGCCAGGCCCTCGACGACCGCCGTCTTGCCGACGCCGGGCTCGCCGATGAGGACCGGGTTGTTCTTCGTGCGGCGCGACAGCACCTGCATGACCCGCTCGATTTCCTTCTCGCGCCCGATGACCGGGTCGAGCTTGGTCTCGCGAGCGGCCTGCGTGAGGTTGCGGCCGAACTGGTCCAGGACGAGGGACGTCGAGGGCGTGCCCTCGGCGGGGCCGCCGGCGGTGGCGGCTTCCTTGCCCTGGTAGCCGGAGAGCAGCTGGATGACCTGCTGCCGCACCCGGTTGAGATCGGCGCCCAGCTTCACCAGGACCTGGGCTGCGACGCCCTCGCCCTCGCGGATCAGGCCGAGCAGGATGTGCTCGGTGCCGATGTAGTTGTGGCCGAGCTGGAGGGCCTCGCGGAGCGAAAGCTCCAGGACCTTCTTGGCACGGGGGGTGAAGGGGATGTGCCCGGACGGAGCCTGCTGGCCCTGCCCGATGATCTCCTCCACCTGCTGGCGGACCGCCTCGAGCGAAATCCCGAGGCTCTCCAGGGCCTTAGCGGCGACACCCTCACCCTCGTGGATCAGGCCCAGGAGGATGTGCTCGGTGCCGATGTAGTTGTGGTTGAGCATCCGGGCTTCTTCCTGAGCCAGGACGACAACCCGCCGCGCACGGTCGGTGAACCTCTCGAACATCGTTAATCGCTCCTCAGAGCGGTCAGGCAGTTAGGGGTCGGTCCCCTCCCTGTCCTTCCGCATGCTAGTCCCGCGGGGCGGGACAGCTCATTCCAACTGCCGACACCCGTCCGGATCACCCCCGCTCCGGCGGGGAAATTTACTGCCGAACAGCTGACATCTGCTCCAACTCGATGGTGCGAGACGATGTTCCCGCAGGCCAGGCATATACGCCCTCCGCCACTACGCCCGTGGCGAACGCGCCCCTCCCCGACACGCCGCCCGCATCCCGCCATCGGCCGGGCCGGAGCGCTTCGTGTGCCGGTCACACCGTCTCTTCCCACTGAGACTGTCTTACCCGCTGCCACTGACACTCCATGCGGCGCGGCCCGCCTCCATCCGCTACGGGCGAACATCCGCACGCCACCGAATGCTCCGCCACGCCCCTTCCGCAGACACGGACAGTGTCCGTAGGTAAACCCAGCGTAACTTCTGGTGTTTCGGGCAGTTGCATCGGGCATGCCCCGCGTGCTTCCGCGCCCCCGCAGCCCTCTTTCCGCAGTCCGCCAGTGGTACGAGGACGAGCTGGGCTGGCCGACCACCGGATCCGAGCCCGTCGAGCTGCTGACGGGGCTGCGCTTCGACGTCCTGGAGATGCCGGCCGACGCGGGCCGCGCCGTATTGCGGCGGTGGCCGCGCACCGGCCCGGTGGCGCTGCTGCGGGCCGGACGCGGCGGGAAACATCCGGGTGATCGGCCGAAATTGCTCATGCTCATCGCGGCCGGCGGCGCCGAGGAACTCCCGGGAATCCTGGAATGGCTCGAGTGGGGTCCCCTTGCGGCGGATCTCACGGCGCGGGGGGCCGGAGACCGGATGCCCGCGCCGGCGTTCCCCACGGGCGCGTCATCGGTGTCACTGCCCTGCGGAATCGGCTCGCGGGAGGCCGCGGGTTGGGTGCGACCTCCCCGGCCGGGGTACGAGGCGGAGAATTCCCTGCCCTCCACGGGGTTCGGGGCAGGAATCGGGGACAGTGGTGACGTCCCCGACCTCGTACGGCTCGTGAGCGCGGCGGCAACGGAGTGCCACCGTGCCCGGTTGTTGCGTGCTCGTAATGCCCAATCGGACCGCGCGTGCGGCGATCAGCCGTTGGCCTTCTCGAATGCCTCGCGAATGTCGGCGGGGACACGGCCGCGGTCATTGACGTTGTAGCCGTTCTCCTTCGCCCAGGCGCGGATCTTCGCGGTGTCCTGGCTGCCGGCGGAAGACGCCGCGCGTGCCTTGCCGCCGCGGCCCGCGGAACGCCCGCCAGTGCGGCGACCGGCCTTCACGAACTCCGCGAGCGACTCACGCAGCTTCTGCGCGTTGGAGTCCGAGAGGTCGATCTCGTACGACTTGCCGTCGAGAGCGAACGTCACCGTCTCCTCGGCCTCGCCGCCGTCGAGGTCGTCGACAAGAAGAACCTGAACCTTCTGTGCCACCGGTTTCCCTTTCATCGAATGCGGATTACGACGGAAAGCAAACCGCTTTTCCGGGAAAAACACAAACCCTTGGGTAGGGTTCAGTTGCCCGCAGACCGGGGAACGCATGCTTCCGCAGCCATGAGATAGGGGAGCGATTCGGACATAGAACACTCATCACAGGTGCAGAAGCATCCGGCTGTTACCCAGGGTGTTGGGCTTCACTCGTTCGAGGCCAAGGAACTCGGCAACGCCCTCGTCATAGGAACGCAGCAGCTCGCTGTAGACATCACCGTCTACGGGAGCCTCGCCGATCTCCACGAAGCCGTGCTTGCTGAAGAACTCGACTTCGAAGGTGAGACAGAAAATGCGCCGCACTCCGAGCCAGCTCGCGGTGCGCAACAGCTTGTCGAGCACGTGGTGGCCGACGCCGGAGCCCTTGAGCTGCGGGTCCACGGCCAGAGTGCGCACTTCGGCCAGGTCTTCCCACATGACGTGGAGTGCTCCGCAGCCGACGACCTCGGCGTCTTCGTCGCGCTCGGCCACCCAGAACTCCTGGATGTCCTCGTAAAGCGTGACAGTGGCTTTGTCGAGCAGGATCCCGTCGCGTGAGTAGGCGTCGATGAGACGGCGTACGGCCGGTACATCGCTGGTCCTGGCACGGCGGACGGTGAGGCCTTTTGAATGCGGAGGCATGCCGGGACGCTATCGCCCCTTGCCCTTGGCGCCCGCCCCGGGTTCATCGCCTTCGGCGGATCCGGCTTCCGCACCGGCTTGGGCTTCGCCTTCTTCGGCCGACGCGGCCGGTGGCGCCTGTTCCGCCGCTTGTTCCGTGCCTTCTGCGGCTTCCGGCTCTTCGGCCGGTTCGTCGGCTTGCACCATCCGTACGGCATCGCGCAGGGCATGTCGCTGTTCCGGCGACATCATGCCGAAGAAGGCCACAAGAGCGGCCGCGGGGTTGTCACTGGCGGACCATGCTTCGTTCATCAGTGCGGCGGCGTAGGCGGCGCGAGTGGAGACCGCCTCATATCGATAGGCGCGGCCTTCTGCTTCGCGGCGCACCCAGCCCTTCTGATGGAGGTTGTCCAATACGGTCATGACCGTGGTGTAGGCGATCGACCGTTCCTTCTGCAGATCTTCCAGGACTTCTCGAACGGTGACCGGGCGGTTCCACTCCCAGACCCGCGTCATGACCGCGTCTTCCAGATCACCCAATGGTCTCGGCACACAAGAACAATAGTGGGAGATGTCCAGAATGCCCGTTGATCTCGCGGCGGTCGTGCCGTCTCGTCGTGCCGGGCCGGGGAAATCCGGAGAAAGGCGCGCGGCCCGGGATGCCGGTCCCGGGCCGTGGCGTTCGCAGGGGCCGCCGCAAGGGCGGCGGGTGGTTCAGGCGCCGTGCGCCGTGGGCTCCCCGGTGGACTCGGCGCGGGCCAGTGCGGCGTCCACGGCGGCGTCCTCCTTGGACTTGTTCGCACCGCCCTGGCTCTTGATGATCGTCACGATCAGGGCGGTGAAGGCCACGGCCATCACCACGGGCGGGAGCAGCGCTGCGACGTAATCCATGGCGTACGGCCTCCCCATAGGGCGTAAGCATCCAAAAGTACCCAGCCAGGGTACGCAGCCCTCAGGCGGTGCGGTTCTCGGGGGGCGGGGCGGGCTTGCGGCGGGGCGGGAAGACCTCGCCGGGTGTGGGGATCGGGCGGTCCGGGCGGGGGGCGTTCGGCCGCGGTGCGGGCGGCGGCGCGGGCTTGCGCTCCGGTTTCGGCTTCTGGGCGGGGCCCGGCTCGCGCCCGCTGCGGGCCCCTGAGCGGCCGCCTGGCAGCGCGCGGAGCCGGACCCGTACGGATTGTTCGGCCAGCTGTTCGCAGTGGCGCAGCAGGGCGCTGCGGCGCTCGTGCCCGTCCGGCCCGAGGTGCCCGGTGCGCAGCGAGCGCAGGGCGGCGAGGTCGTCGGGGCCGGGCACGTGGCCGGCCGCCAGCGCCTCCGTCAGCCGCGCGAGGTAGCCGGCGGCGGCGCCGGGCAGGGCGTCGCGGTAGCGGTCGAGGTCGGCGAGGAGGAAGGCGCGCAGCCGGCCGCCTTCGCGGACCGCCTCGTCGACCGCCTCGGCCAGCCGGAGGCATTCCTGGACGTCCTGCGACCGCTCCGGGCGGAGGGCGGCGGGCGGGGCGGAGGGGTCCGCCGTCTGGAGGGCATGGGCGAGGGCGCGACGGAGCACACGCAACTCATCGGCGCTGAACGCCATGCCGCCGCGGGTTCCGTTTGGCATTGGCATGTGGCGACTTTACGACCGTTTTCGACAAAAGCCGCTTAATTCGTGAATGGTGGCGCGGCAGCGAGCCGCACCACCGCGCCGGTCCGCGGTCTGCGTACGGCTACGACCTGGCGATGTTGCGCTCGTAGACCAGGCGCAGCCCGATGAGGGTGAGCCAGGGCTCGTGCGCGTCGATCACCGAGGACTCGCCGAGCACCATCGGGGCCAGCCCGCCGGTGGCGATCACGGTCACCTCGTCCGGATCCTCGGCCAGTTCCCGCGCCATCCGCTGGACGACGCCGTCGACCTGGCCCGCGAAGCCGTAGAGGATGCCGGACTGCATCGCCTCGACGGTGTTCTTGCCGATGACGCTGCGCGGCCGGGCCAGTTCGATCTTGCGGAGCTGGGCGCCCCGGACGCCGAGGGCGTCCACGGAGATCTCGATGCCCGGCGCGATCACGCCGCCGACGTACTCGCCGCGCGCACTGACCGCGTCGAAGGTGGTGGCCGTACCGAAGTCGACGACCACCGCGGGACCGCCGTAGAGCTCGACCGCCGCCAGGGCGTTGATGATGCGGTCGGCGCCGACCTCCTTGGGGTTGTCCATCAGGATCGGCACGCCCGTCTTGACGCCCGGCTCCACCAGGACGGCGGGCACGTCCCCGTAGTAGCGGCGGGTGACCTCGCGCAGCTCGTGCAGGACGGAGGGCACGGTGGAGCAGATGGAGATGCCCTCGATGCCGTCGCCCAGGTCGTCGCCGAGCAGCGGGTGCATGCCCATCAGGCCCTGCAGGAGGACGGCGAGCTCGTCGGCGGTGCGGCGGGCGTCGGTGGAGATCCGCCAGTGCTCGACGATCTCCTCGCCGTCGAAGAGGCCCAGAACGGTGTGGGTGTTGCCCACGTCGATGGTCAGCAGCATGGCGGTCAGCGGCCCTCACGCGGGTCGGCGTCCGGGGCGGCCGCCTCGGCGCCGGCCTCGTCCTCGCGCAGGTCGAGGCCGATGTCGAGGATCGCGGCGGAGTGGGTCAGCGCGCCCACGGCCAGGTAGTCGACGCCGGTGTCGGCGTAGGCGCGGGCGTTGGCGAGGGTGAGGCGCCCGGAGGACTCCAGCATCGCGCGGCCCGCCACCAGGTCGACGGCCTCCTTCGTCTGCTGCGGTGTGAAGTTGTCGAGCAGGATCAGATCGACGCCCTCGGCCAGGATCGGCGGGATCTGGTCGAGCCGGTCGACCTCCACCTCGATCGGCACACCGGGGAAGGCTTCCCGTACGGCGGTGAACGCCGCGGCCACCCCGCCCGCCGCGACCACGTGGTTGTCCTTGATCAGCGCCGCGTCCGACAGCGACATCCGGTGGTTGACGCCGCCGCCGCAGCGCACCGCGAACTTCTCCAGGGAGCGCAGTCCCGGCGTCGTCTTACGGGTGTCGCGGACCTTGGCCCCGGTGCCTTCGAGGACGTCGGCCCACTTGCTGGTCGCGGTGGCGATGCCCGACAGCCGGCACAGGATGTTCAGGGCGCTGCGCTCGGCGGTGAGCAGGTCGCGGGTGCGCGTGGTGACGGACAGCAGCTTGGTGCCGGCCTCGACCCGGTCACCGTCCTCGACGTGCCGCTCGACCGCGAACTCGTCGGTGCACACGACGGACAGCACCGCCTCGGCGATGCGCAGCCCGGCGACCGTTCCGGCCTCGCGGGCCGTGAAGTCGGCGGTGGCGACGGCGTCTTCGGGGACGGTGGCCACGGTCGTGACGTCCACGCCCTGGTCGAGGTCCTCCTCGATGGCCATATGGGCGATGTCCTCGACCTGTACGGGGTCGAGGCCCGCGTTCACCAGGAGCGCCGCCAGGTCGGGGTCCAGCCCGCACTCCAGCGGGTTCAGTTCGTACCCGTCACCGGAACCGCAGCCGCAGGCGTCGCCGCAGCCGCCGCTGTCCGGGCTCTGCTCCGGACGGCCGATCTGGAGGAGGGGGAGGTCGTCGGGCGTGCTCACGGGTTCGGCTCCGTTTCGGGAAGGGTGGCGGGGAAGTCGGCGCCGTTCGAGATACCGCTGATGGCCACGGTGCGGCGCGGGTGGTAGGTGACCATGTAGTGATGCCGGTGGGCGTCGTCGCGCTCGGGGTGGTCCTCGCGCCAGTGGCAGCCGCGGGTCTCCTCGCGGGCGCGGGCGCCGGCCACCAGCACCCGGGCGACGAGCAGGAGGTTGGTGGTCTCCCACGCCTCCACGCCGGGTTCGACCGCCTTGTGCTCCTCGGCGTCGGCCGGGGCCGCGCCGTCGATCACGAGCCCGCCGTCGCTCTCCCGCTGCAGCCGGGTGAGGACCCGGTACGCCTCCGCCAGGCTCTGCGCCGACCGCAGCACGCCGGCGCCGGCGGCCATGGCCCGCTGGATCGTGATCCGCTCCGCGGGGTCGAGCAGCGGTGCGGGCGGAGTGTCCGGCGTGACGGCGGGGCCGGGCGTGCGGACCGGGTGCGCGGTGATGTCCGCCGCGATCCGCTCCGCGAAGACCAGGCCCTCCAGGAGGGAGTTGGAGGCGAGCCGGTTGGCACCGTGGACGCCGGTGCAGGCGACCTCCCCGCAGGCGTAGAGGCCGGGGACCGTGGTGCGGCCGCGCAGGTCGGTGCGTACGCCGCCGGAGGCGTAGTGCGCGGCGGGGGCGACCGGTATCGGTTCGGTGACCGGGTCGATGCCGTTGCTGCGGCAGGCGGCGAGGATGGTCGGGAACCTGCTCTCCCACATCTGGGCGCCGAAGTGCCGGCCGTCCAGATACATGTGCTCGGCGCCCTGTTCCTGCGCGCGGCGCATGATCGCCTTGGCGACGATGTCGCGCGGCGCCAGTTCGGCCAGCTCGTGCTGCCCGACCATGAAGCGGGTGCCGCCGGCGTCGACGAGGTGCGCGCCCTCGCCCCGTACGGCCTCGGAGATCAGCGGCTGCTGGCCCTCGGCTTCCGGGCCCAAGTACAGGACGGTGGGGTGGAATTGCACGAATTCGAGGTCCGACACCTCGGCGCCGGCACGCAGCGCGAGGGCCACCCCGTCGCCGGTGGAGACCGCCGGGTTGGTGGTCGCGGAGAAGACCTGCCCCATGCCCCCGGTGGCGAGCACCACCGCCGGGGCGTGCACGGCGCCCACGCCGTCGTGCTGGCCCTCCCCCATGACGTGCAGGGTGACGCCGCAGGTGCGGCCGTCGGCGTCCGTGAGCAGGTCGAGGACGAGGGCGTTCTCGATGGTGCGCAGTCCGGCGGCGCGGACCGCCTCGACCAGCGCGCGGGAGATCTCGGCTCCAGTGGCGTCGCCGCCGGCGTGGGCGATGCGGCGGCGGTGGTGGCCGCCCTCACGGGTGAGCGCTATCTCGTCGCTGTCCGGTGCGGTGTCGAAGCGCGCGCCGGCCGCGATCAGCCGGTGGACGGCGTCCGGGCCTTCGGTCACCAGGGTCCGTACGGCCGCCTCGTCGCACAGTCCGGCGCCGGCGACCAGGGTGTCGGCCAGGTGCTGCTCCGGGGTGTCGCCGTCGCCCAGTGCCGCCGCTATGCCGCCCTGGGCCCACCGGGTGGAGCCGTCGTCCAGGCGGGCCTTGGTGACGACGACGGTCCGGCGGCCGGCCGCGGCGCAGCGCAGGGCGGCGGTCAGCCCGGCGACTCCGGAGCCCACGACGACGACGTCGGCCTCGATGGACCAGCCGGGGTCGGGGGCGTTGAGGCGTATGCCGGGGCCTGCTGCGGGGCCGGGGCCCGTTCCGGTGGCGGGGCCGGTTCCGGTGGCGGTCATCGGGTCGCTCCGAGGGGGCCTTGGGGGGCGGTGGGTGGTGTTCCGGGGGTGCCGGACGTGCTGGGGGCCGGGGTCTTCCCGCGGGTGCCGGTGGCGCCGTGGCGGGCGGGGGCGGCACCGGGGAGCGGAGCCCCGAATGTGAGACGGATGTTGTCGATGAGGCGCGTGGTGCCGACCTTGGCGGCCACCGCGAGGATCGCCTCGCCCTCGTAGCCGTCCGGGATCTCGGTGAAGTCCGACGGGTCGACCAGCGCCAGGTAGTCGAGCGCGAGCGGCGGGTCGAGGCGGGCGGCGTCCTCCAGGACCGCGCGGGCCGCGGCGCGCGCCACGGACGGGCCGTGCGGAGGGCCAGCGGCGGCGTAGGCGACGGCGTGTGCGTCGGCGGCGGCGCGGTCCTCGCCCAGGGCGGCCAGCGCCGCTGAGCGGTCCTGGGCGCGGTGGCCGGTGGAGGCGGCGCGGGCGCGCAGCGCCTCCTCGGCGGTGAGCCGGTCGCGGGCCGCGAAGAGGGCCGCGGAGAGCGCGAGCGCGGTGCGCCGCTCCGGGGTGGACAGGTAGCGGTTGCGGCTGGAGAGGGCGAGGCCGTCGTCCTCGCGCACCGTGGGGACGCCGACGATCTCGACGGGGAAGTTCAGGTCGGCGGCCATCCGCGTGATGACGGCGAGCTGCTGGGCGTCCTTCTGGCCGTAGAGCGCGATGTCCGGCGCCGTCAGATGCAGCAGTTTGGCGACGACGGTGAGCACGCCGTCGAAGTGGCCGGGACGGCTGGCGCCCTCCAGCCGGGTGCCCATGGGGCCCGCGGCGATCCGGATCTGCGGTTCCCCGCCGGGGTAGACCTCCTCGACGGACGGGGCGAAGACGACGTCCGCGCCCGCCGCGACGGCCAGCTCGACGTCCGCGTCCAGGGTCCGCGGGTAGCGGTCCAGGTCCTCGCCCGCCCCGAACTGCAGCGGGTTCACGAAGACCGTGACGACGACCTGCCCCTCCTGCCCGACCCGGCGCCGGGCGGTGCGGACCAAGGTGGCATGGCCCTCGTGCAGCGCCCCCATGGTCATGACGACGGCGCGCGCGCCACCACGGCGCGGCAGGTCGCGCAGCGCGGCGGCGGTGTGCAGCAGGGGGGCGGGGTGGGCCGGGGCGGGGTCCGGTCCCGGGGACGGCTGGGGTGCCGGCGTCGGACTCATGGGCGCGGAGGTCATCGGTCGCCTCCTTCGGGGCCGTGGTCGGGGGTGTCCGGGTCGTGTCCAGGGGTGGCGGGGCCGCGGCCGGGGTTGTCGGGACCGGGGCCCTCGCCGGCGTCGGCGAGGACGCCGAGCAGGTCCTCGGCCAGTTCCGGCTTCAGCAGACCATGGGCCAGCGCCCGGTCCGCGGTCGTACGGGCCATGGCGAGGTACCCCGCGACGCTCTGCGGCGCGTGCCGGCGCAGCTCGGCGACGTGGGCGGCGACGGTGCCCGCGTCACCCCGTGCGACCGGCCCGGTCAGCGCGGCGTCGCCGGACCTGAGCGCGTTGTCCAGCGCGGCGCCGAGCAGCGGGCCCAGCATCCGGTGCGGGGCCCGCACGCCCGCGTCGTGGAGCAGCTCCATCGACTGGGCCACGAGCGTGACCAGGTGGTTCGCGCCGATCGCGAGCGCCGCGTGGTAGAGCGGACGGGCGGATTCCGCGATCCATTCGGGCTCCCCGCCCATCTCGATGACCAGGGCCTCGGCGGCCATCCGCAGCTCGTCGGGGGCGGTCACCCCGAAGGAGCAGCCGGCCAGCCGCTGGACGTCCACGGAGGTGCCGGTGAACGTCATGGCGGGGTGCAGGGCGAGCGGCAGCGCACCGGCCCGGGTCGCCGGGTCCAGCACCGCCGTTCCGTAGCGCCCGGAGGTGTGCACCAGCAGCTGGCCCGGCCGCACGGCGCCGGTCTCCGCGAGCCCGCTCACCAGGCCGGCGAGTGCGTCGTCGGGGACGGTCAGCAGGACCAGGTCGGCGCGGGCGAGCACCTCGGCGGGGGTGACCAGCGGGACGTCGGGCAGCAGCTCGGCGGCCCGCCGTACGGAGGCGTCGGAGACACCCGACACGGCAACCGGGCGATGCCCCGCGAGCTGCAGCGATGCGGCGAGGGCGGGCCCGACACGGCCCGCGCCGACGACGCCGACGGTCAGCCGGGCGGGGCGGTCCTGGGCCTCGATGGGTGGAGTTGCGTTCACGCGGCGATGGCCTTCCGTTCCAGTCCGCGGGGGGTACCGGACGATTCCTCGCCATGCTACGCGAGTGTTTCCGGCGGGCTTCAGAGCTGTACGGAGGGTGAGACGGGGGTCTCGCACGAGAGTTATCCACAGGGGTCGCGGGTCCGCGCGGGGCTGGGTCATGATCGGTGCAACGGCGCGCGGAAGGCGCGGAGGACAGGGCCGGCAGGCCAGGCCTGCGGAGAAGGCAGGAACACGGCAGGGGGGCGTGAAGCACATGAACGAAGCAGGCGGTGGCGTGCCGGACGGGGACGTGCCGGACGCGCCGGACGCGCCGGCGTTCGGCAGCGGGGACGGCGGGCCGGGCGGCGGTGCCGGCTCCGCAGGTGTCCCGGCGGTCGCGGTGCAGCGGATGCTCGCGGCGTTCCGCGGCTCGGCGCGGGTGCTGGCGGGCGGCGCCGTCGAGACCCTCCGCGAGCGGCTGGAGCGCCTGACGGCGGACGGCTGCGCCGCGTACGACCTGGACGACTGGACGGACGTCTACGGCAACGACGACGGCGTCGTCGGCGAGCTGGAGCGGCGGACGGCCCAAGCGCTGGGCACCGAGGCCGCCGCCTTCTTCCCGACCGGCACGATGGCCCAGCAGGTGGCGCTGCGCTGCTGGGCGGGGCGTACGGGCAACGCGACGGTCGCCGGCCACCCCCTGTCCCATATGGAGGTGCATGAGCGCGATGCCTACGCGGTGGTCAGCGGGTTGCGCATGGTGCATCCGACGAGCGCTCCGCGGCTGCCGACCCCCGGCGAGATATACGACCTCCAGGAACCGTTCGGCACCCTCGCGCTCGAACTCCCGCTGCGGGACGCCGGATTCGTGCTGCCGTCCTGGGAGGAACTGACCGCGGTGGTAGCGGCGGCCCGGGACCGTGATGCGGTGGTCCACTTCGACGGCGCGCGGCTGTGGGAGTGCGGCCCGCACTTCGGCCGCTCCCTCCCGGAAATCGCGGCCCTCGCGGACAGCGTGTACGTCTCCTACTACAAGTCGCTGGACGGCATATCGGGCGCAGCGCTCGGCGGCACCGAGGAGTTCATAGCGGAGGCTCGGGCCTGGCGGCACCGGTACGGCGGGCAGCTGTTCCAGCAGTGGCCGGCCGCACTGGCCGCCCTGGCCGGCCTGGACCGCGAACTGCCGCGGCTGCCCGGGTACGTGGCGCACGCCAAGATCGTCGCGCGGGCGCTGCACGACGGTCTGGCCGCGACCGGCGCGCCGTGGTTCAGGGTGCACCCGGAGGTCCCGCACACGCACCAGTTCCAGGTGTGGCTGCCGTACCCGCCCGAGGTGCTCAACGAGGCCGTGGTCCGGCAGGCGGAGGAGACCGGAACGACGCTGTTCCGAAAGTGGTTCGAGCCCCACCTGGCCGGACCGCCCGGGGTGGCCATGACAGAGGTGACGGTCGCCGCCTTCGCACTGGAGTGGACCGCCGACGACATCCACACGGCGGTCGCGGAGTTCATGGACTACGTGAGGAAGGTGAGGGGCACTGCGGCCTAGCCGCGGGGCGGCGGTGGCCGCTGAGCCTGGGGCGGTGCGGCTGGGCGTGGGTCGGGCCGGGCCGACCAGGCGCGGCCCGACGCCGCCCCGCAGCTGCGGTGGCCTCAGCGGACCGACCGACTCAGGCGTCGCATGCGCACCCGCACCTCCTCCCGGAAGCGAGCGGGTCCGGCACCCAGTTCCGCGAGCCGGGCATACGTACCGCCAGGCCCGCTGTCAGGTTGGGTGATCGCCGATCCCGCGACCAGGTCAGCGGGGAGAAAGGACGTGGAGAGCAGTACAGGTTTTCCGTCGAGTACGAAGCGGCGTCTGCGCACACAGACTGCCGCACCCGGCGCAATGTCGAGCCGCGCGGTAACGGAGTCGTTGGCCCGTTCCTCTCCGATGGTGACCTCATCCACCACCAGGTCCCGATCCGGCACATCGGCCGACCAGACGGCCTGCCCGGAGCCCCAGTGCTCCTGCGCCAGGCGAGGAACCCCGCGCCGCCGGATCGGCCGGAAGCCACGTACGAACACGCCGGCGCCCTTGCGGGACTCGGCCAGTCCCTCGGGACGCAGCACGCCCAGCGCCTGACGTGCCGTCATCCGCGCGACACCGTGCTCGGCCATGAGGTCGTTCTCGCCGGGCAGGCGATCGCCTGGCCGGTATGCGCCTGAGGCGATGGCCTGCTTCAAAGCGTCGGCGATCCGCTGGTACTTGGGCGACTGCTTGTCCTGGCCAACCATTACGGCGCTTCCCTCCTGGCGATCTCCGGACTTCCCGGAGACGGGTTCGAGGCGATGCGTTTGTGTCGCGTGATGGCGGCACCACCGTCACGGCAAACTCTTCGCATCTCTGCAGGAGTTATTGCCCGGTGTATCCGCGAGTCGTTTCGCTGGGGGGCTGATCAACTTCGTCGGGGGCCGGAGTCGGAGTGGCGCAGCACGCTCGTCCACGCGCAGTTCGAGCGTGGTGGCGGCGGCTCCATCGCGCGGCGCGGAGACGGGGGGGACGTGGGGGGGGCGTGGGGGGAGTAGGCCCGACTCCCGGGGCCATCGTCTCGGGCTCGGCGAGCACTTCAGCTTGTTCCGGTGCCTGTACTGGTACTGGTACCGGCACCGGCGCGCTGGGTGCGGAGGCGGTCGTTGCCGTCCGGGGACGTCGGCTGCTGTGAGTGGGCCTCGGCCGGGGTGGAGGCGGGTGGGTGGGTGGAGGGGCGGGGGCGGGGGCGGGGGAAGCCCGAGAGGGCGGCGCGTACGGCCCGTCCGATGCGGCCCGGCCACCGTCCTTGCGATCCGAAGACCACGGCCTGGAAGCGGTGCCACTGGCGGATCTCGCGGACGGTGCGGACGGTGTGGGTGCCCGGGGCGGGCGGGGCGGCCTCGCCGTGCTGGGCGGCTCGGTAGGCGTCGAGGAGGTGCTGCTGGGTGGTGTTCATGCCTTCACTGTGGGGCGGTCCGGCCGGCCGGTGCGCGTCGATTGACGGGAGCCGTCAATCGACGACCTGGCAGGCCGTGGGCTCGCGCATGATGGGCGCATGGCCAACGTCATCGACATCACCGGGCTGCCGCCGGAGCGCATCGTCTTCTCCCCCTCCCCCCTGGCGGAGCTGAGCGCCGCGCTGCACGCGCTGTCCGAGCCGGGGCACCATCCCGGGCTGCACGGCTGGGTCACCGCCACCAACGCGGCGCTGAAGACCGACCTCGCCGACCGGCTGTGCGAGGCGGACTTCCTGTGGCGCTCCTCCCGGTCCGACATCCTGCTGCCCGCCCGTCCCGGGTCGACGCTGGCCGAGGAGTTGGACGAGCTGGACAAGATCGACGACGAGCGGTTCGTGGCCGCCGCGTTCGAGATCTCCTGCTCGGCGGCGTACACCCGCCCCAACCGCTCGCCCCTCGTCGACGCGGACGAGCGGGCGCGCGTACGGGAGATGGCCGCCGCCCGCGGCCCGCGCCAGGCGGCCTTCACCGACCGGATGCTCACCGACCCCGACGGCCTGCGGGTGTGGCTGCGCAGGCTGTTCGAGGACTGCGAGGAGGCGTTCTTCGGGGACATCTGGCGGCGGGTGGGCATCCAGCTGGCGGCCGACGCCCGGCACAAGACCGAGCTGCTGCGCCGCAAGGACCTGGCCGAGACACTGACCGCGACGTCGGCGGCGCTGTCCCTGGAGGAGGCGCAGGACGGCAGCGGCGGTTCCCGCATCGTGGTCGACAAGCTGGCCGGGGGCCGTACGACGGCGTATGCGAGCCCCGCGGACCCCGGCGTGACGTTTCTGCCGACCTCGTTCGGCTGGCCGCATCTGCTGGTCAGCCATGCGCCGGGGTGGCGTCCGGTGATCCAGTACCCGGTCGCCAGCCCGGAGTTGCCGGCGCCGGCCGCGCTGGAACTCGTACAGCAGCGGCTGGAGGCGCTGGGGCACCCGATGCGGATGCAGCTGTGCCGCACGCTGTCGCGGGGGCCGCATACGACGGGGGAGCTGGCGAACGCGTACGGCATCACCTCGCCGGAGGTGTCGCGGCATGTCGCGACGCTGAAGAAGGCCGGGCTGGTCCAGACGCGGCGCCGTGGGCGCTATGTGCTGCACCAGCTGGACCTCCAGGTGGTGGCCCGGCTGGGCAGTGACTTCCTTGAGGGCGTGCTGCGTTGAGCGCGTATTGAGTTGAGCGCGTGCCACCTTGAAGGCGAGCCGCGCGCCGGGAGGGGGCTTGGCCCTCCCCCTCCCGCTAGGCCCTGGCTAGGCCCCCGCTCTGGGCCCTGGCTAGGCCCCCGCTCCCCCGGCGCCGCCCGCCCGTACCAGCCCCGTCTCGTACGCGAGCACCACCGCCTGGACCCGGTCCCGCAGGCTCAGCTTGGTGAGGATTCGGCCGACGTGGGTCTTGACGGTGGCCTCGGACAGCACCAACCGGGCCGCGATCTCACCGTTCGACAGTCCCTGCGCAACCAGCAGCAGCACCTCCCGCTCGCGGTCCGTCAGCCGTTCCAGCTCGGGGCGGGACGGCTCGGCGGAGGTGGCGGGCAGCATCGGCGTGAAGCGGTCGAGGAGCCGGCGGGTGGTGGACGGCGCGACGACCGCGTCGCCGCTCTCCACCGCCCGGATGGCGGCGAGCAGTTCGGCGGGCGGCACGTCCTTGAGCATGAAACCGCTGGCGCCCGCCTTCAGTGCGGAGAAGGCGTATTCGTCCAGGTCGAAGGTGGTCAGGATGAGCACCTTCGGGGCGTCTTCCTGCTGCCCGCCCGCGCAGATCCGGCGGGTGGCCTCGACCCCGTCCAGATGCGGCATACGGACGTCCATGAGGATCACGTCGACCTTGGTGGAGCGCAGCACCTCCAGGGCCTCCAGGCCGTTCCCCGCCTCCGCGACGACCTCCATGTCGGGCTGGGCGGCCAGCACCATCCGGAAGCCGGTGCGCAGCAGCACCTGATCGTCGACGAGCATCACGCGGATGGTCATGGCAGGGGGATCCCTTCAGGCATGAGATCAGACAGGAGATCAGACATGGGAGTGGGGCCGAGCGTACGGGGTCGGGAACGGTGGGCGGGCCGGGCGCGTCGGCAGCGGGGCGCTCCGGCGGGCCGCCCGGCGCCCTTCACCGCTCCGGTTTGAGCGGCAGTACCGCGCTGACGCGGAAGCCCCCGCCCGGCCGCGGGCCCGCGGTCAGACTGCCGCCGACCATGCCGACCCGTTCGCGCATGCCGATCAGGCCGTGCCCGAGGCCATCCGCCCCGCCTTCTTCGTAGAGCTCGTGCTGGGCGCCGCGTCCGTCGTCCTCGACGAGCAGATCGAGCTCGTCGTCCCGGTAGGAGAGGCGGACGGTCGCGCCGACATCGGGGCCGCCGTGTTTGCGGGTGTTGGTGAGCGCTTCCTGGACGATGCGGTACGCGGTCAGTTCGACGCTGCTGGGCAGCGGGCGCGGCTCGCCCTCCATCCGGAAGTCGACCGGCAGTCCGGCGCCCCGTACCTGGTCGATGAGCTCGCTGAGCTGCTCGACACCGGGCTGGGGGACGTACTCACCGCTCTCGGGCTGTTCGCCGGTGCGCAGTACGCCCAGCAGGCGTCGCATTTCGGCCAGTGCCTGGCGCCCGGTGCCGGAGATCGTCTCCAGGGCCTGGCGGGTCTGTTCGGGGGCGGCGTCGAGGACGTAGGCGGCGCCGTCGGCCTGGACGACCATCACCGAGACGTTGTGGGCGACGACATCGTGCAGCTCGCGGGCGATCCGGGCGCGTTCGGCGGCGACCGCGATCCGGGACTGCGCCTCGCGCTCCTTCTCCAGCCGGGCGGCCTTCTCCTCCAGCTGTGCCCAGTAGGCGCGTCGGGTGCGCATGGAGTCGCCGAGCACCCAGGCCAGCACGAAGGGCACGGTCAGCAGCGCGGTGAAGAACAGCATCTCCCACACCGGCTGGCCGCTGCGTCCCGAGGACAGGCGCCAGGTGGACAGGGAGGGGCCGACGAGAGCGCCGACGAGAGCGCAGCGGGAGGCCCAGCGGGGGATGGTGGGGCCGGAGGCGACCGTGTAGGCGATCACGAACATCGCGAGGTCGGCGGGGATGGGGGTGATCCGGAAGATCAGCTGGCCGACGCCGATGGCGGCCGTCAGCAGCAGCATCACCACGGGCACCTTGCGGCGCAGCGCGATGACGAGGCAGAGGCCGAGCGTGAAGATCGTGACCAGGATCTGCCGGACGCCCCCGAGGTCGGCCGCGATCCACAGGCCGGAGAACCCGAGGAGGAGGACGGCCCAGAAGGTGTCCACTCCCGTCGGGTGCCTGCGGAGGAAGTCGTAGAGGCGCTGCACGTAACCCAGCGTAGGCAGAGCGGATAGGTGTACGGGTCAACCGGAGGAGCGATCCTGTGCGCGGGGCCTACTCCGCAAGGTGGAGACCCTATGCGCCAAATGTGTCGGACCGAGGGACGGCCTGCACATCTCCCCGCGGGCCGGTTCCGCGGCCGCCCGTACCGTGGGACGGGTGACGAACGAGTGGTGCGGCTGGCGGGATGCGACGGAGCGGGCGCTGTACGGCCCGGACGAGGGCTTCTACACCCGGCCCGGCGGCCCCGGCCCGGCCGGTCACTTCCGCACCTCCGTGCATGCCTCCCCCCTCTACGCCGGTGCCGTCGCCACGCTCCTGTGCCGCGTCGACGCCGCCCTCGGCCGCCCGGACGAGCTGGGGCTGATCGATGTGGGGGCGGGGCGCGGTGAGCTGCTGACAGGCGTGCTGGCCGCGCTGCCGGACGAGGTGACCGCGCGGCTGCGCCCGTACGCCGTGGAGCGCGCGGCGCGCCCCGAGGGCCTGGACGGGCGGATCGGCTGGCTGGCGGAGCTGCCCGCTCCGGGTTCGGTCACCGGGCTGCTGTTCGCGAACGAGTGGCTCGACAATGTGCCGGTCGATGTCGTCGAGACGGATGCGGACGGCGTGCCGCGCCGGGTTCTGGTGCGCGCCGACGGCACCGAGCGGCTGGGCGAGCCGGTGGGCGGAGCGGACGCGGAGTGGCTGCGCCGGTGGTGGGCACCGCCGCTGGCCTCCTCCGGGGAAGCCTGGGCCGCCGCTGGGGAAGCCTCGGATGCCGCTGGCGAAGCCTCGGGTGCCGCGGGGGACGCCTCGGCGGCCTCTAGGGGCGTCTCAGCTGCTGTCCCCGCCCCTTCTGGCCCCTCCCTCGCTGCCCCTTCCCCCGGGCTGCGCGCCGAGATCGGCCGCCCCCGGGACGAGGCCTGGGCGCGGGCGGTCCGTACGCTGCGCGCCGGGCTCGCCGTGGCCGCCGACTATGCGCACGAACGGGGCGGCCGCCCGCTCTTCGGCACCCTCACCGGCTTCCGCGACGGCCGCGAGGTGCGCCCCGTCCCGGACGGCAGCTGCGACATCACGGCCCATGTCGCGCTGGACGCCTGCGCCGGTCCGTCCGCGCTGCGGCTGACCCAGCGCGAGGCGCTGCACGCCCTGGGGGTGGACGGCCGGCGTCCGCCCCTCACGTTGGCGCATACCGATCCCGGCGCATACGTACGGGCCCTGAGCGCGGCCGGTTCGGCGGCGGAGCTGACCGACCCGGCGGGCCTGGGCGGCTTCGGCTGGCTGCTGGAGCCGGTGGGCGGGGAGTGTGCGGGGCTGCTCAAGGGGTGGGACACCTGAGAGGGGCGCAGCGGGTGCTGCGAGACTGTTCCCATGACGGAGACGACGGTCGGCATCGGCGGCGCGGCGGAGAGCACCGACATGGTGCTGAACATCGGCCCGCAGCACCCCTCGACGCACGGTGTGCTGCGGCTGCGCCTCGTCCTGGACGGTGAGCGGATCCAGCATGCCGAGCCGGTGATCGGCTATATGCACCGCGGGGCCGAGAAGCTCTTCGAGGCGCGCGACTACCGCCAGATCATCATGCTCGCCAACCGGCACGACTGGCTGTCGGCGTTCTCCAACGAGCTGGGCGTGGTGATCGCCGTCGAGCGGATGCTGGGCATGGAGGTGCCCGAGCGCGCGGTGTGGATGCGGACGCTGCTGGCGGAGCTCAACCGCGTGCTGAACCATCTGATGTTCCTCGGCTCGTACCCGCTGGAGCTGGGCGGGATCACCCCGGTCTTCCACGCGTTCCGTGAGCGCGAGGAGCTGCAGACCGTCATGGAGGAGATCTCCGGCGGCCGGATGCACTACATGTTCAACCGCGTCGGCGGCCTCAAGGAGGACCTGCCGGCCGGCTGGCTGGGCCGGGCCCGGCAGGCCGTCGCCGATGTGCGCTCCCGTATGGACGTCTTCGACAACCTGGTGCTGGGCAATGAGATCTTCCGCGGCCGTACGCGGGGGATCGGTGTGCTCGCGCCCGAGACGGTGCACGCCTACGGCGTCTCCGGGCCGATCGCCCGCGCCTCCGGTGTCGACTTCGACCTGCGGCGCGACGAGCCGTACCTGGCGTACGGGGAGCTGCAGTCCACGCTGAAGGTCGTCACCCGTGAGGAGGGCGACTGCCTGGCGCGCTTCGAGTGCCTGCTGGAGCAGAGCCACAATGCGCTCGATCTCGCCGATGCCTGCCTGGACCGGGTCGCGGAGCTGCCGCCGGGGCCGATCAACCAGCGGCTGCCCAAGGTCCTGAAGGCGCCCGAGGGCGCGACGTACGCGTGGACCGAGAACCCCCTGGGGATCAACGGCTACTACCTCGTCTCCAAGGGCGACAAGACCCCCTACCGCCTCAAGCTGCGCTCGGCGTCGTACAACAACATCCAGGCGCTGGTGGAGCTGCTGCCGGGCACGCTGGTCGCCGACATGGTCGCCATTCTCGGGTCGCTGTTCTTCGTGGTGGGCGACATCGACAAGTAGGCGGCGGGTGCGGCGCCCGGCTGGGCGCCTTTCTCACTCGCTCTGGCGGGCGCACTCCCCCTGGCGGGCGGTCCCCGGGGGCCGCTCGTGACGGAGGCTCTCCACGTGGCGGCGCAGGACGTTGCGGAGCAGCTCCGGTGTGACGCGTTCCGGTTCCAGGGTCGCCTGGAGGGTGAGGCCGTCGAGCAGGGCGGACAGCCGTAGCGTCTCCAGCTCCAGGTCCAGGCCGTCGGGCAGGCTGCCGGCCTCCTGGCCGCCGCGCAGCATCCGCGTCAGCAGGGCGCGCATGCCGGACTCCAACTCGACGGCGTGCGGCCGCAGTTCGGGGCGCGTACGGGCCGCGGTCGTGAACGCCTGCCAGAGCATGCCCTCTTCGCGGCGCTCGTCGTCCAGCGGCAGGAATTCGGCGAGCAGCTCCTCGGCGCGGGTGCGGCGCTCGCCCGCGGCGTCGGGGTCGAGGAGCCGCTCGGCATGCCCCGCGACGCGGTATTCGATACGGGCGCCGAGCTCCGCCATCGCGAAGATCATCACTTCGTCGTGGTTGCTGAAGTAGTGCCGGACCGACCCGATGGCCAGCCCCGCCTCCTCGGCGACGTTACGGAGCGATGCGCCCTCGACCCCTTCTCGGCGCACCACACGGAGTACGGCCTCGGCGACGGCGCGGCGGCGGGCTTGCGGATCGACGATCTTCGGCATCTTGCGATTGTGGCACACCCGCGCTAAATTGGTTTTTGGCACGGGTGGGCTAAAAAATTGACTTGGGGGACCCATGAATGGCTGGCTGCTGGCGGCACTGATCCTCGCCGCCGTCGTCGCCGTGATCATCAAGCGGCTGCGGGGCGAGCCGGTCAACGCCCGCGACCTTTTCGCCCCACCGGTCGTCCTCATCGCCATCGGCGCCGTCGCCGTGGCCAGGGCCGAGGATCTGACCGGTACCGACATCGCCTGGGCCGCCGCCGGCGCGCTGCTCGGATGCGCGCTCGGGGCCCTGCGCGGCATGACCATCGAGCTGTTCGACCGCGGCGGCGTGCTGTGGCAGCGCTATACGGGGCGGACGTTCGGCGTCGCCGTCCTCTCCCTGCTCGGCATGGCCGGTTTCGGCCTGCTGGCGGTGAAAATGGGGATGCACGAAGGCGCCCGCCCGATCCAGCTGGGCATCGGCGTCAGCTTCCTGGGCGAGGCGCTCGCGGTGGGCTACCGCGGACTGGCGAGCGGTACGCCGTTCGCACCGGAGCGGCGGCGAGCACCGGAGCGGCGGCGAATATAGGGCGCGCGCCGCGCCGGAAAGCAGGCCCGCGAGGCCCGCGCTCATCCAGAGGGCGCGGCCGCCGCGGACTCGCACGCCTCATCCACACCCTGTGGACAGCTCTCCATGAACAGCCCCCATGGACAGCCCTCCATGGGCAGCCCCCATGGGCAGCCCCCCAATGGACAACTGCCGCCCCGCAGAGGGTCGCGGCAGACCAGTCGCGGCAGACCAGGGGCAACGCGCTCGACAAACGCTTGGCCCCGGAGCCGGTGAGGGCTCCAGGGCCAAGGGGAGGGGCGGGCCGGCGGCTGCCGGCCGCGCGGTCAGGAGATGGCGCTGCGCAGGGCGCCGAGGTCGAGCTGTTCGGTCTCGTCATGCGCGGTGAGGTCGATGACCTCACCGGCACCGGCGGTGGTCTCGCCGTCCGCGACGAGGGCGTCGGCCTGGTCGTCGTCCGTCCCGGCCTCCCCCGCGGTCAGCTCCGCACGCGCCTTCGTGGGCGCCTCCGTACGAGCCTCCGTACGAGCCTGTGCAGCCGCGGTACGCGCCAGACGGGCCTTGGCGCGTGCCGACTGCTCCGCGAGCGCCTCGTCGCCGACGACGTCCGCCAGATCCTCCTCCAGCGGCGCGGGCAGCTGCTGGGGACGGGCGGCGGTGCCGGTGCCGAAGAAGTCGAAGCCGCCCAGTTCGCGGGTTGCGGCGGGGCGGTGCGGTGCGACGGCCGCGGCGGTGGCCGGGACGGGGCGGAGCGCGGGTCCGGCGGCGGTGGCCGTACGGGCGTGGCCTGCGCCGCCCGTGCGCTCGGCGGCAGCCGCCTGGGGGTTCCCCCGGCCGCTGTCACCGCCGTCCTCGCCGCTCTCGGCGGCGCGCTGCTGACGGGCGGCGCTGCGGGCCAGTTGAAGCAGCGCCCGGTCGGCCTGCGCATACAGCGCGGCGTCCGGGGCACGGTGGGCCGCGGCCGGACGGTCCGAGGCGGGACGCTCCGAAGCCGGGCGGGCCCCGGCCGGACGGGCCGGGGTCGCGGCGGGCTCGCGGCGCGCCGGGACGGGGGGCTCCCCGGTCCGGGCCCGGGGAACGTCCGCGGCGGCCGGCAGCGCCCTGGCCGGGGCGGCGGCCTCAAGGGCGAGCAGTCGGCGGCCCTCCAGGGCACTGGCCCGCTCGGTCTCGGCGGTGGCGTAACGGCGCAGCAGCTCGGCGTGCTCGCTGCGCAGCCGGGCCAATTCGGCGCGCTTGGCACGCAGTTTGGTGTCGAGGGCGGCGCGGATCTCGCGGGACTCCTCGACATCCGTTTCGAGCTCGGCTATCCGCTCCTCGGTGCGCCACTCGTCGCGCACCCGGGCGCGGGTGAGTTCGGCGACCCGCCGACCGGCCTTGCGGTCCCAGGTCCGCAGAAGGACGGCGCCGGTGAGTGCGGCGGCCGCCGCACCCGCGGCGAGCACCCGTTGCACCAGATCGTCGCCGACAAACCACGCGCCCGCGGCGCAGGCGATTGACGCACCGGCGACCGTCGTCGGAGGAAGCAGCCGGTGGAGGGGTGGTGAATGGCGGTGGCGTCCTCGTGGCATGGCCAGAAACTTACCGTGCGTGCGGGATCTATGGGGCCACGCCCACGAATCCGTTTCCCGCTGGTTACTTCTTGACCAGCCCCTTGGACTCCAAATAAGCCTGCGCGACATCCGCGGGCTTGAGCCGTTCGGCATCGACCTTGCGGTTCAAGTTGATCAAGTCCTGCGTCGTCAGCGTACTGGTGAGCTTCCCGAGCGCCGCCTCGATCTCCTTGTCACCGGCGCTCTTGGCATTCACGACCGGCAGCACATTGTCGGCGTTCTGGAGCTTCTTGTCGTCCTTGAGAAGCACCAGTCCGAAGTTGTCGAGGGTGGCGTCCGTGGTCGTGGTGAGCACCAGTTGGTCGGTGCCGTCCTTGACCGCCTGCTTGGCCTGCGGGATCCCGACTCCCTTGGGGTCCAGGCCCGTGATGTCGATGCCGTAGGTCTTCTCCAGGCCCGGCTTGCAGAACACCCGGGTCTCGCACTCCTCGCCCGCGGCGAGTTTGATCTTCTGCTGGGATTTGCCGAGGTCGGAGAGGGTCTTCAGCTTGTGCTCGGCGGCGAATTCCTTGGTGACCGCGAACGCGTTCTGATCCGTCGCGTCCCCCGCCGCCAGGACCTTGAGTCCGCGCGGCCCGGCGAGCTTCTTGAGCGCCGTCACCGTCGCGCCGATGTCGCTGGAGGCGACGGGCTTGGCCTTGCTGCCGTTCTTCTTCGCGTTGAGGAATTCGGCGAGCGTGGAGGCATATTCGGGGACCACATCGATCTGGCCCTTCTCCAGGGCCGGTTCATACAGCTCGCGATTGGCGAGCGTCTGCACCCGGGTGCGGTAACCGGCGTCCGCGAGGAGCCTGGAATATATCTCGGCCAGCACCTTCGACTCGGTGAAACCGGCCGAGCCGATGACCAGCTCGCCCTTGCCTCCCTTGCCGTTGCCACCGCCCTTCTCCTCCAGGCTCTGGCCGTTGCACGCGGCCAGGCCGGCCGCCAACGCGATCGCCGTGCCCGCGACAAGCGCGGTGCGGCCCGCGCGCGACGTGCTGCTCATGAATGCCACCAATCAGGTTGTTCGGATCAGCTCTGGTCAGGTCGTATCGGGTCTCGGGTCTCCGTGCCTGCGGCCAGTGCCTACGGGTCAGCGTCTGCGCATCAGTGCCTGCCTACGGGGCGGTCGCCGAGGTCGGTGCGGCGCGGCGCGGCCCGGCGCCCTTGGCCGTACGCGACGCCGTACGCGTGGCGCGCCGCCGCCCCCGCATCGGGTCCAGCAGCCGCTCCGCCAGGACGAGCACGCCCTCCACGACCAAGGCAAGCGCGGCCACCAGCACGGCGCCCGCGACGACCTGCGCGGTGTCGTAGTTGCCGAAACCGGCCGTGATGATCCGCCCCAGGCCTCCGCCGCCGGCGAGCGCGGCCAGCGTGGCGGTCGCCACCACCTGCACCGTGGCCGACCGCAGACCGGTCATGATCAGCGGATAGGCGAGCGGTATCTCGACCCGCAGCAGCAGCTGCGGCCCCGACATCCCCATCCCGCGTGCCGCCTCGACCACATCACGGTCCGCCTCCCGCATGCCCAGATAGGCATTGGTCAGCAGCGGCGGCACCGCGAAGAGCACCAGCGCGAGGACGGTCGGCCAGTCCCCGTGCCGCCCCAGCGGACTGAGCGTCAGCAGTACCAGGACCGCGAACGTCGGTACCGCGCGCCCCACGTTGGAGAGGTTGACGGCGAGGGCCCCGCCCTTGCCGATGTGCCCCAGATACAGCGCCACCGGCAGGGCTATCAGGCAGGCGAGGACCAGACACAGCGCGCTGAGCCAGACATGCTCGGCCAGCCGGTGCCACACGCCCTTCTCCCCCGCCCAGTTAGCGGCCGTCGTCAGCCACTGCCAGGCGTCCGCGATCGCCCCCATGGTCAGCCCACCGCCTTCGCCACTCGCGCACCGCGCCGCGCACGGGCCTTCGCCCGCGCCTGCGCCCTCGTCCAGGGCGTCAGCAGCCGCTGAAGGCCCATCAGCAGCAGGTCTGCCACCAGCGCCAGCAGCACGCACAGCACCGACGCCGTCAGCACCTCCGCCTTGAAGAAGCCCTCCATGCCGCTGGCTATGAGATTCCCCAGGCCGCCGTATCCGAGGACCGAGCCGACGGTCGTCATCGCCACCGTCGAGACCGTGGCGATCCGCAGGCCGGCCACCAGCGCGGGCAGGGCGAGCGGGAGTTCCACCTCGAACAGCAGCCGTGCCGGGCCGTACCCCATCCCGCGGGCGGCCTCCCGTACCTCAGCGGGCACCGCCTGCAGGCCCGCGAGGATGTTGCGCACCAGGATCGTCAGCGAATACAGCACCAGGCCCGTGACGACCACCGCCGCCGAGACCCCGAACACCGGTGTCAGCAAGGCGAACATCGCCAGTGACGGGACGGTGTACAGCACCGTCGTCAGCCCCAGGACCGGCCCGGCCGCGCCCCGCCGGTGCCGGGCGAGCAGCGCCAGCGGAAAGGCGATCAGCAGGCCGATCGCCACGGACACGGCGGTGATGCCGATGTGCTGGACCGTGGCGTCCAGCAACTCCTGGCTGCGGGTGCGCAGATACTCGCCGCAGATCCAGTCGTTCGTCTCCAGGCAGTTCGGCCCGGCGGCACTTCCGCTCATGCCGGGACCTCGCCGCGCCCGGCCTCGCCTGCGCGAGGCGCGCGCCTCCCCATGGTCCGCTCACTGCGTTCGCTCAAGGCTCGTCGCCTCCCCCGCCCCTGTCGCTCACCCTCGCGGTGACTGTCTGCGACCCTAAACCCCACCACTGACAATCCGCCCGGTCCCGCAGCTCACCGGCCACATCGCCATCCGCGCGCAACACCGCGTTCACGGCCGCCCGGCCACAATGGGCCCGTCAACCATGGGGGAACCAATGATCCGCTTCGAGCACGTCACCAAGAGCTACCCCGACGGCACCACCGCCGTGGACGACCTCACCTTCGAGGTCGCCGAGGGCGAACTCGTCACGCTCGTCGGCCCCTCGGGCTGCGGCAAGACCACCACGATGAAGATGGTCAACCGGCTCATCGAGCCCACCAGCGGCCGCATCCACCTCGACGGCGAGGACATCTCCGCCATCGACCCCGTCCAACTGCGGCGCCGCATCGGCTATGTCATCCAACAGGTCGGGCTCTTCCCCCACAAGACCGTTCTGGACAACACCGCCACCGTCCCGCACCTCCTCGGCCGGCCGCGCGGCAAGGCCAGGGCCCGCGCCGCCGAACTCCTCGACCTGGTCGGCCTGGACCCGTCGACGTACGGCGACCGCTACCCCGACCAGCTCTCTGGCGGCCAGCGCCAGCGCGTCGGGGTGGCCCGCGCGCTCGCCGCCGACCCGCCCGTCCTGCTGATGGACGAGCCGTTCGGCGCGGTCGACCCGGTCGTCCGCGAGCACCTCCAGAACGAGTTCCTGCGGCTGCAGTCCACGCTCCGCAAGACGGTCCTCTTCGTCACCCACGACATCGAGGAGGCGGTCCGTCTGGGCGACCGGATCGCGGTCTACGGGGCCGGGCGCATCGAGCAGTTCGACACCCCCGCGACGGTGCTGGGCGCCCCGGCGACCCCGTACGCGGCCCAGTTCGTCGGCGCGGACCGGGGCCTGAAGCGGCTCTCCGTCACGCCCGTGGAGCCCGGCGACCTCGAACAGCCGCCGGTCGTCCGGCTCGACGACCCCGCGGCCCGCGCCGCCGGCCGTCTGGCCACCGAGGGCGCGCCCTGGGCGGTCGTCCTGGATGCCGACGGAGCGCCGTACGGCTGGGTCGCGGCCTCGGCGCTCACGGGCGCGGCGGGCGGCCGAGAGGCCGGAAAAGGCAGTGGCGGTGGCGGCAAACGGCTTACGCCGGAAGGCACCGTCCGCGATCACGCCCGGCGGATGGACTCCTGGCTGCCGCTCGGCGCTCCGCTCAAGCAGGCGCTCAGCGCGATGCTGCAGGACGACGCCGGCTGGGTCGCGGTCCGCGACGGCGAGCGCCATCTGGGCGTACTGACGCCGGCCGGGCTGCACGGCGCGCTGCGCCGCTCCACCGCCGCGGACGCCGCGAACCTGCCGCGCGGAGAGGTATCCCTGGACTCCGTCCCGGTCGCGAGAACCTGATGCCACAGATTGTTCTGGCCGAAAAATAATGGACTCGAGCGCTCACGGCCTCCACCCCGGGCGCGGGTACCTGACGCGGCCGACGGCCGGCCGTGGCGCGCCGCGGTGTCACACCGCGGCGTCCACCCCGCCGTTGCTCCCGTCTTCCGGCAGCTTGCACACCCGCTCCAGGAAGATCGCCGCGGCGACCACCGCCACCCCCGCGAGCACCGACAGACCGGCGTAGATCGCCTGGTCCCGGCGCGGCGCGACATCGAGCCCGGCGGTCAGCAGGAAGACGCCGACGCCGCCGTAGAGCCCCGCGACCAGTGCCGCCACCAGCGCGCTCGCCTGCCCGAAGACCACCGCACGGGCGACCACCAGCGGATCGACGCCCTTGGCGCCGGGCCTGCGCTCACGCTGGGCGCGCAGCCGCGACCGCAGCGAGACGGCGGTGGCGGCGAGCAGCGCGGCGATCAGCGCCAGCACGATCGGCGCGGCCATCGGCACGCTGGGCAGGGTGCCGAACGAGTCCCACAGCCGGGCGCCGCTCCAGGCCAGCACCCCGGCCGCCAGAAACAGCCCGACCAGCACCTTGATGTGTAGCTGCTTCACCGAGCGATCGCCCCTCGCGCCGTCATGACCTTCCCTGCCGTCACGACCATCTTGCCGCTATGGCCGCACTGTCCGTTCCGTACGAAAGCCTCCCGCAGGGAACCGACCCGCAACCCTAACGACTACTCCGGCAGCCGCAGTTCCAGGTCCGCGCGCGGCGCCACGCCCGCGCTGCCGACCGACGCGAGCAGCTCGGCGACCGCTCCGCGCCCGGGGACCTCCGCCTCCGGGTCGATGTCGTGCCACGGCACCAGGACGAACGCCCGCTCATGGGCGCGCGGGTGCGGCAGCGTCAGCCGCGGGTCGTCGGAGACGACGTCCTGATAGGCGACGATGTCCACATCGATCGTGCGCGGGCCCCAGCGCTCGTCGCGGACCCGCTCGAAGGCCTCCTCGATCGCATGCCCGCGCTCCAGGAGGGAGTCCGGCGGCAGCGTCGTCTTGATCAGCACCACGGCGTTGAAGTACGACGGCTGGCTGCCGGGCGCCACGCCCCAGGGCTCGGTCTCGTACACCGGGGAGACGGCCTTGACCCGCAGGCCAGGGGTGTCCTCCAGCGCGTCGACGGCCCCCTGGAGGGTCTCCAGGCGGTTGCCGAGGTTGCTGCCGAGGGAGATCACGGCGCGTTTGGGGTTGGAGAGCGTCACATCGGCGGCGTCAACCTGCTCCACCACCGAGGCGGGCACCGGCTGTACGGTCGGGTCACTGCTGCTCATACTCGGCTCCGAGTGATGGTGATGGTCACGTCGTCGAAGGGGACAGTGATCGGCGCGTCCGGCTTGTGCACCACCACCTCCACTTCCTGCACGCCCTCGTGCTTGAGGCACTGGTCGGCGATGCGCTCCGCCAAGGTTTCGATGAGGTCGACGGGCTCGCCCTCCACGACGCCCACCACCTCCTCGGCCACGACGCCGTAGTGCACGGTCTTCGCGAGATCGTCGGAGGCGGCCGCCTGGCGGGTGTCGAGGCCGAGGACCAGGTCGACGATGAAGGTCTGGCCTTCCTCGCGCTCACGGGGGAACACCCCGTGGTGGCCTCGGGCCTTCAGCCCACGCAGCGCGACACGATCCACGCGAATCACTCCCACTGGTCCACGGCACCTCTGGCGCCACTGATCGTCGGTTCCGGGCAGGCGCCGGAGCGATCCGGCAACACTGCCCCGCCTTCGAATCTACCTTCGAGCACCGACAGTCCTCGCCCACGGGGGCTATGGACAAGACCCCGTCCTGCTGCTAGGCGCGGCGCACCCCACGGGCCGGGAGATCGTCCGCGCGGCCTCTTACCCCCCTGCCCGCGCCCCACCCCTACCCGTGCCGCACTTGGCTCGAACGGGTGCGCCCTCGCCCGGACGGCTGACGCCCCCCGCTGACGCTTTGCGCAGGCCATCGCCGTGAGCGCAAGGGCGGGCGGCCATGGCAAGCCTCACACCCCGCCCGCGCCCTGACCGTATTGCCCGCGGCCCGCCCCTTCGGGCGGGCGTCCCCGGGCGGGCACCCCTGGGGAGGCTCCCTCGGCGGGCGTCCTCAGAGGGCGTCCTCGTCGCCCTCGCCCTCCTCCTCGTCCTCCTCCTCGTCACGGTCGGCCAGTACGGGCGATCCGTGGTGCGACCACACCCGCCACCCGTCCTCCGTGCGCCGGAAGACATTGGTCGCGACGACCAGCTGGCCGATCAGCGGCCCCACCGAGCCGTCGTCCTCGGCGGGGCCGCCGCTGAGGATGTTCTCGGTGCAGGTCACCAGCGCGGTGTCACCGATGACGTCGATCTCCACGTCCGTGAGGAAGAACTGGATGTACTCGGTGTTCGCCATGATCAGGGCGTACGAGCGGAGCACCTCGCCGCGGCCGCGCAGCACCGGCCACCCGGGGTGGACCACGCTCACCTGACCGTCCAGCCACAGCTCGGACAGCGCCTCGTGGTCGCCGCGCTCGATGGTCTCGTACAGGGTCGTGTTCGCCTGCTCGACCAGCTCGATGTCCGTCCGTGGGCCCAAGCCGCTCACACCGTTCCCGTCGTGTTCGCCGTCGTCCCGCTCGCTTCACCGGCAGCGGCCACGTGGGCCACTCCCCCATGGGCGGCCGCTGCCGCCGCGCCCTCCACGGCACGGGCCACCCGTACCGCATCCGCGCTCGCCCTGACCTCGTGCACCCGCACCGCCCAGGCCCCCTCTCGCGCCACCATCGCCGATACCGCCGCCGTCGCGGCGTCCCGCTCCCGGGCCGGCGGCGGGGCGGCTCCCTCGCCGCCCGCCAGCACCCTGCCCAGGAACCGTTTCCTCGAAGCGGCCACCAGCAGCGGCCGGCCCAGCGCCCGCAGCCGCGCCAGGTGGGCGACCAGCGCGAGGTCGTGCCCGGCGTCCTTGGCGAAGCCCAGCCCGGGGTCGACGACGATCCGGTCCGGGTCGATACCGCCGGCCACCGCGCGCTCGACGGACTGCGCGAGCTCCTCGACGACCTCGGCCACCACGTCCCCGTAGACGGCGCGGTTGTTCATGTCGATGGACTGGCCGCGCCAGTGCATCACGACGAACGGGACGTGGTGAGCGGCCACCGCCGGCACCATCGCCGGGTCGGCGGCGCCCCCGCTGACGTCGTTGACCAGCCGCGCCCCCGCCCGGATCGCCTGCTCGGCGACCGAGGCGCGCATGGTGTCGACGGAGACCACCGCGCCGGCCGCGGCCAGCTCCCGCACGACCGGCACGACCCGGCGCAACTCCTCGGCCTCGTCCACCCGCGCCGCGCCCGGCCGGGTCGACTCGCCTCCCACGTCCACCATGTCGGCGCCCTGCGCCACCAGGTCCAGACCGTGTTTGACGGCGAGTTCGGTGTCGAACCACTCGCCGCCGTCGGAGAACGAATCGGGCGTCACATTCACGACGCCCATCACCGCGCAGCGGTCCCAGTCCGGCAGTCCGGCCACCCGGCCACGCAAGGTACTCATGGCACCAGCGTAGGCCGTGTGCCGACCGGCCGGATTGCGGCCGTCGCGTGCGGGGACACACCCGGCGCCGCCCGCCGGAGGGACGGGCGTGCGCCCTGCTCAGAGGGCCGGCCGCGGCGCCCCGTCAGGCCGCACGCTCCATCGCGCCGGCCGCGCGGACCGGCTCCGCCGTATGTGCGCAGGGCCGCGGCTCGGCGCTCTTGCGGCGCCGCAGTACGCGCGGCAGGCCCAGCTCCAGATAGCCCTCGGCCTGCAGCGCCGCCAGGCCGATGCGCGGGATGTCGCGGCTGTTGCGGAAGACCACGAAACGGGGCTCCCAGCGTGGCCGGAACTTGTCGTTGAACTTGTAGAGCGACTCGATCTGGTACCAGCGGGACAGGAAGACCAGCATCCCCCGCCAGACACGGATGACCGGTCCCGCACCGAGCTTCTCGCCGCGCTCCAGGGAGGAGCGGAAGACCGCGAAGTTCAGCGAGACCTGCTTGATCGCCAGGTCGGGTGCGGCCTGCAGGGCGGCGACGATCAGCAGCTCGTTCATGCCGGGGTCGGCGCTGCGGTCGCGCCGCATCAGCTCCAGGGAGATCCCGTTGTCGCCCCACGGCACGAAGTGCTGCATCGCCTTCAGGTCCCCGTACGGGCCGGGCTCCTCGCCCTCGCCGGCGGGCAGGTGCGCGGTGGCGATCACCGCGTCGCCGTCGGCCACCGCGTCGATCCGGCCCAGCGCCATGGAGAAGCCCCGCTCGGTGTCGGTGTCCCGCCAGGCGTCCGCGGCCTGCTGGATCCGGGCCAGCTCGGCCGGGTCCAGGTCGCGTACCCGCCGCACCTGCGTCTGGTAGCCGTTGCGCTCGATGCGCTTGACCATCTGCCGTACGTTGCGCATGGCGCGCCCGGAGAGGGTGAAGTCGGCCACGTCCACGATGGCCTCGTCGCCGAGCTCCAGGGCGTCCATGCCGGTCTCCCGCGTCCACACCTGGCCGCCGGTCTCGCTGCAGCCGGTGACCGCCGGCGTCCAGGAGTGCGCCCGCGCCTCCTCCATGAAGCGCTCGATGGCGCCCGGCCAGGCCTCGACGTCGCCTATCGGGTCGCCGCTGGCGAGCATCACGCCGGAGATCACCCGGTAGCAGACCGCGGCCTTGCCGGACGGGGAGAAGACCACGCCCTTGTCGCGGCGGAGCGCGAAGTAGCCGAGCGAGTCGCGGTCGCCGTGCCGGGCGAGCAGCTCGCGCAGCTGCCGCTCGTCCTCGTCGGTCAGCCGGGCCGCCGGGTGCTCGGGGCGGAAGGCGAGGTAGGCGGTGGTGGCGACGGTCAGCAGGCCCAGTGCGCCGAGCGAGTAGCCGACGGTGTAGTCGACGTGGTGGGTGTAGCCGACCGGGCCCTCGAAGCCGAACAGGCCCCACAGGACGTGCTGGGCACGGTCCCAGAACGACGGCGATCCGACGATCTTGTGGGGGTGGGAGCTGACGATCACCATGCCGATGGCGAAGCCGGTGCCGCCGAGCACGACGAAATTGGCCACCGCCTTCCAGCGGCTGCGCGGATCGGGCAGCGCCGCGAATTCCTTCCGGTGCCACACCAGGAACGCCAGCAGCGCAAGCGAGAGCAGCGCTCCGAAAAGGGAGTGGCGGTACACGAGCTGAGCGGCGATCCCCACCGGGAGCAGCGCCACGGCGGCGCCCCAGGCCCGCCGCTTACGCCGTTTGAGTCCATGGGCCAAAAGGAGCAGCAGGATGCCGACGACGATGGAGGCGGCGGCCGCCAGCGGGCTCACCGCGCCCGGCAGCACCTCGGCCAGGGCGTGCACCCGGCTGTGGCGGAACCGCGGGAACACCCCGGCGACCAGGTTCAACAGGCCGACGATCACTCCGGCCGTGCCGACGACGCCCGGCACCGACTCCGGCCGCGGGCCCCGGAGCCAGCGTGGCGTATGCCACGGAACCTTTGCCGACTCTTCGCCATCTAGCCTGTCAGACATCATTTTCCCGTCGCCCCGGTCGAGAGAACGTGCGAGCCTTGTCGCAGCATCTGGACTTTTTGCGCCCTGTATGACGGCGTTTCAGGGCTCGGGGTTCCAATAGCGGTACGGATGGCCCGGCCGCCCGGAAGAAAGCACCTCATGGGTCTCACCAGCAAGAAAGTGCTGCTTCTTGCCGTCCTCGTCGCGGTGGCACTTTTCATCCTCACCATTTGGCTCTGGCCGCGCCTGTCCAAGAAGAACTGGCGCGCCGTCCTGGGTCGCGTCGGACTCCTGCTGGCGACCCAGCTCTCCGTGTTCGCCGCGGTCGGCCTGTCCGCCAACCAGTCCTTCGGCTTCTACGCGTCCTGGGCCGACCTCTTCGGCCAGGAGCAGGAGCCGGGCGTGGTCACCGACTACCAGACCGGGCCGAACGGAACGAAGCTGAAGATGCTGGGCACCGAGCGGACCAGCATCGAGAACGCGTCCCGGCCGGCGTCCGCGGGCCGGATCGACAAGGTGCTGATCCGCGGCGAGCATTCCAAGATCGCCAGCGAGGCGTACGTCTACCTCCCGCCGCAGTACTTCCAGAAGAAATACGCGCACAAGAAATTCCCGGCCTCGCTGATCCTCACGGGCTACCCCGGCACCGCTCAGGCGCTCTACAAGAAGCTGCACTTCCCCCAGACCCAGCACGGGCTGCTCAAAGAGCGCAAGATGAAGCCGACCGTTCTGGTGATGATGCGCCCGACCGTCGCACCGCCCCGCGACACCGAGTGCATGGACATACCGAACGCCGAGCAGACCGAGACGTTCTTCACCAAGGATCTGCGCACGGATATCACCGAGCACTACCGAATAGGGAACGAGGCCAAGAGCTGGGGAGTCATGGGCGACTCCACCGGCGGCTACTGCGCGCTGAAGATGACCATGCGCCACCCCGAGGCGTTCTCCACGGCGGTCTCCCTCTCCGGCTCGTACAAGGCCCCCCTGGACGCCACCACCGGTGATCTCTTCGGCGGCAGCAAGCAGCTGGAGCGCGAGAACAATCTGCTGTGGCGGCAGCGCAACCTGCCCGCTCCTCCGGTGAACCTGCTGGTCACCAGCAGCAAGCAGGGTGAGAGCAACTACAACGAGACGCTGCGCTTCATCGAGCAGACGAAATCGCCCACCCGCATCTCGTCGATCATCCTCGACAGCGGCGGCCACAACTTCAACACCTGGCGCCGCGAGATCCCCGCGGCCCTGCAGTGGATGGGTGACCGCCTGAAGGTCTGAACGGACGTGGTGCTGGGCCGCGGCGGGGTGACCCCGCCGCGGCCCACTGGCGTCAGCGCGCCAATATGAGGCTCATGGCCTCGGCCCGGGTCGCCGCGTCCCGCAGCTGGCCGCGGACGGCCGATGTCGTGGTCTTGGCCCCGGGCTTGCGCACCCCGCGCATGGTCATGCACATGTGCTCGCACTCGATGACGACGATCACGCCGCGCGGCTCCAGGATCTCCATCAGCGAATCCGCGATCTGCGTCGTCAGCCGCTCCTGGACCTGCGGACGGCGGGCGAACACATCGACCAGCCGGGCCAGCTTGGACAGGCCGGTGATCTTGCCGTCGGTGGACGGGATGTACCCCACATGTGCCACGCCGACGAACGGCACGAGGTGGTGCTCACAGCTGGAGACCAGCTCGATGTCCTTGACCAGCACCATCTCGTCATGGCCCAGGTCGAAGGTGGTCGTCAGCACGTCCTCCGGCTTCTGCCACAGGCCGGCGAAAATCTCCTTGTACGCCCGTGCCACCCGCGCCGGCGTCTCCAGCAGTCCCTCGCGGTCCGGGTCCTCACCCACGGCGATGAGCAGCTCGCGAACGGCGTTCTCCGCACGCTTCTCGTCGAACGTGCCGATCTTGCCTTCGACGTCCAGCGTCACAGGGTCGGTCATGTGGTGCCTCGTTCCTTCTGCGCCCGCTCAGCATCGCGGTGGGAAATCGCGGAATGCCGCGCCCCCCAGGCTAAACCTGAGGGGCGCGGCATTTATTCCAGGGGGCCGTGGGGCCCGGTAGGTCAGCTCTCCGTGCGGGGCTCCTCGGGAGCCTCCGCCTTCTCCGTCGAGACGGTGGCCGTCGTCGGCACTGAGCCGTTGGCCGGAGCCAGCTCCTTGGGCGACAGCACCGGCGGACGGCTGGAGGGCGTACGACGCGAGGAGCCGGTCCACGCCGGGCGGGCCGGACGCTTGACCACGTGCTTGAAGAGCTCGGCGATCTCCTCCTTGTTGAGCGTCTCCTTCTCCAGGAGCGTCAGCACAAGGTTGTCGAGGATGTCGCGGTTCTCGACCAGGATCTCCCACGCCTCGTTGTGCGCGGTCTCGATGAGCTTCTTGACCTCCTCGTCGACCAGTGCGGCGACCTCCTCGGAGTAGTCGCGCTGGTGACCCATCTCACGGCCCAGGAAGGGCTCGGAGTTGTCGGTGCCGAACTTGATCGCGCCGAGCCGCTCGGTCATGCCGTACTGCGTGACCATCGCGCGGGCGGTGGCCGTGGCCTTCTCGATGTCGTTCGCGGCACCGGTGGTCGGGTCGTGGAAGACCAGCTCCTCCGCAGCGCGGCCGCCCAGCATGTACGCCAGCTGGTCGAGCATCTCGTTGCGGGTGGTGGAGTACTTGTCCTCGTCGGGCAGGACCATGGTGTAGCCCAGGGCCCGGCCGCGGGACAGGATCGTGATCTTGTGGACCGGGTCGGAGTTCGGGGAGGCCGCCGCGACCAGGGCGTGTCCGCCCTCGTGGTACGCGGTGATCTTCTTCTCCTTCTCGGACATGATCCGGGTCCGCTTCTGCGGGCCGGCCACGACGCGGTCGATCGCCTCGTCCAGGAAGTGGTTGTTGATCAGCTTCTCGTCGCTCCGGGCCGTCAGCAGCGCGGCCTCGTTGAGGACGTTCGACAGATCGGCACCGGTGAAGCCGGGGGTGCGCTTGGCGACGGCCGACAGGTCGACGTCCGGCGCGACCGGCTTGCCCTTCTGGTGGACCTTGAGGATCTCCAGACGGCCCTGCAGGTCCGGACGGTCGACGGCGATCTGCCGGTCGAAGCGGCCGGGGCGCAGCAGCGCCGGGTCGAGGATGTCCGGACGGTTCGTCGCGGCGATCAGGATCACGCCGCCCTTGACGTCGAAGCCGTCCATCTCGACCAGGAGCTGGTTGAGGGTCTGCTCACGCTCGTCGTGGCCACCGCCCAGGCCCGCACCGCGGTGCCGGCCGACGGCGTCGATCTCGTCGACGAAGACGATCGCCGGGGCGTTCGCCTTGGCCTGCTCGAAGAGGTCACGGACACGGGAGGCACCGACACCCACGAACATCTCGACGAAGTCGGAGCCGGAGATCGAGTAGAACGGCACACCCGCCTCGCCGGCGACGGCGCGCGCCAGCAGCGTCTTGCCCGTTCCGGGCGGGCCGTACAGCAGCACACCCTTGGGGATCTTGGCGCCGACGGCCTGGAACTTGGCCGGGTCCTGCAGGAACTCCTTGATCTCCTCGAGCTCCTCGACCGCCTCGTCCGACCCCGCGACGTCCGCGAAGGTCGTCTTGGGGGTGTCCTTGGTGATCAGCTTCGCCTTCGACTTCCCGAAGTTCATCACCCGGGAGCCGCCGCCCTGCATCTGGTTCATCAGGAACAGGAAGATGACGGGCAGAAGGATGAAGGGGAGCAGGGTGATCAGCATCCCGACGAACGGGTTCTGCTTCTCCGGCGAGACGGTGTAGCCGTCCTTGATCTCGCCGGTCTGGTACTTGGCCTGCAGGTTCTTCGCCAGATCGACGCCCTGGTCGCCGATGTAGCTCGCCTGGATCTTGTTGGAGCCGTCGACCTTGTTGGAGCCCGACAGCTCGACCTTGATCTTGTTCTCGTCACCGGTCGTCAGCTCGGCGGACTTCACCTTGTTGTCAGCGATCGCCTTGACGACCTGACCGGTGTCCACCGTCTTATAGCCGCCGGACGAGCCGACGACCTGCATCAACACGACCACGGCGAGGACGGCCAGCACGATCCACATGACCGGCCCACGGAAGTATCGCTTCACGTCCATCCATACGGAGCCGTTTGCGGCCCCGTCCCTCCTGCCACAGTGAGGCACAACGCCCTCTGAGGGCTGGTCGTGCGTACGGTGTATTACTGGCCCGAAAAAGAACTGCCTTCGGACGGTACCCCAGCATTGTCACCCGGCGCCTGCGCCGACAGTGAACATGCAGCCGAGGATTCCGTTCTCCCTGCTCCAACGGCGGGAAGCCCGAAAGGGTTCCCGCCGGGCCCAGGCGGTGGCCTCAGCCGCCGTAGACGTGCGGCGCGAGGGTACCGACGAACGGCAGATTGCGGTACTTCTCCGCGAAGTCCAGGCCGTATCCGACGACGAACTCGTTGGGGATGTCGAAGCCGATCCACTTCACGTCGATGGCGACCTTGGCGGCGTCGGGCTTGCGCAGCAGCGTGCAGACCTCCAGGGAGGCCGGCTCGCGCGAGCCGAGGTTCGACAGCAGCCACGACAGCGTCAGGCCGGAGTCGATGATGTCCTCGACGATCAGGACGTGCTTGCCCTTGATGTCGGTGTCGAGGTCCTTGAGGATGCGGACCACGCCGGAGGACTGGGTGCCCGCGCCGTAGGAGGACACGGCCATCCAGTCCATCGTGACGGGGGTGGACAGCGCACGCGCCAGATCCGCCATCACCATCACCGCGCCCTTGAGGACACCGACGATGAGCAGGTCCTTGCCCGCGTACTCCGCGTCGATCTTCGCGGCCAGCTCCGCCAGCTTCGCGTCGATCTCTTCCTTGGTGATGAGTACCGCCTGAAGGTCGGCGCCCATGTCCTTGTCGTCCACCCGTGCCACTCTCGCTCGGTTCGGTGTTCACGTCAGTCGTGAGACTTCAGAAGTCGTGGGACTTCACAGCCAGGGCAGCGTCTGCGGCTCAGCCCTGCCGAATGACAAGTCTGCCACCCTGCCGCCGAACACCTACGCGCCCGGGGAGATTGATGGCTCCCTGGCCCCTCCAGGCGGTGATCAGCCGGTCCACTTCCTCGATGTGGCGGGCGAAGAGCGAACCGGCAGGGGCACCGGCTCCGATGACGGCCCGGCGCAGCACCCGGCGGCGTACCGCCGGCGGCAGGGCGAACAGGGCGGCGACGTCGAGGGTGCCGGTGTCGTCGAGCACGGTGCCCTCGGCCGCGGCGGCCCAGGCGTCCAGCGCGTCGGCGTCGTCGCGGGAGAGCTGGGCGGTACGGGCCAGCGCCTCGACGACGCCCTTGCCGAGGGCTTTCTCCAGGGCGGGCAGTCCTTCGTGGCGCAGCCGGGAGCGGGTGTAGGCGGGGTCGGCGTTGTGCGGGTCGTCCCAGACGGGCAGCGACTGGATCAGGCAGGCCTTGCGGGCGGTCTGGCGGTCCACGTCCAGGAAGGGGCGCCGGTAGCGGCCGCCCGTACCGGAGGTCGCGGCCATCCCGGAGAGCGAGCGGATGCCGGAGCCGCGGGCGAGGCCGAGCAGCACCGTCTCGGCCTGGTCGTCGCGGGTGTGGCCCAGGAGGACCGCGGCGGCACCCAGGCGCTCGGCGATGGCGTCCAGGGCGGCGTAGCGGGCGTCCCGGGCGGCGGCCTCGGGGCCGCCCTCACGGCCCACGGTGACGGCGACGGCCTCTACGGGGTCGAGCCGCAGGGCCCGCAGGCGCAGGGCGACCTCGGCGGCGCGGAGATCGGAGCCCTCCTGGAGGCCGTGGTCGATGGTGACGCCCCCGGCGCGGACGCCGAGTTTGGGGGCCTCGAAAGCGAGAGCGGAGGCGAGCGCCATCGAGTCGGCGCCGCCGGAGCACGCGACGAGCACGAGCGGGGGCTCGTGCCGGTCCTGTGCGCAGTGGTGGGTGAGCACGTCGTGGAGTACGCGGCGGACCGCCAGGCGTATTGCGGCGACCGCTGGATGGGGACCCATGTCCGTTTCCAATCGTTCAGCTGGGGAGCCTCGGGCCGGTGAGGGCTTTTCGTCACACAGAGTGCCTAGATGGTGACAGAGGCGAGCGGTTCCCCGAGCATTGCACGCCTATCCATCGGTCACGGTCCCTCAGACGGGTGATTGAAGGGGCGCTCTTCTGCCACGCGGTGTGCCCAGCTCACAACGTTCGCTTACGGTGCCCCGTCCGCCTTGCGGTGCACCCGCGCGATCCAGTCCGCCGGTTTGGCGATCTCTTGTTTGGTGGGGAGGGTGTTCGGTGACGTCCAGACACGGTTGAAGCCGTCCATGCCGACTTCCTCGGCGACCGCCCGCACAAAACGCTCGCCGTCACGGTATTGCCGCAGCTTGGCGTCCAGTCCCAGCAGTTTACGCAGCGCCAGGTCGAGCCGGCCCGCGCCGCTGGCCCGGCGCTTTTGGAACTTCTCCCGGATCTCGGCGACGGAGGGCACCACATCGGGCCCCACGCCATCCATCACATAATCCGCGTGCCCCTCCAAGAGGGACATCACGGCCGTCAACCGCCCGAGAATCTCCCGCTGCGCCGGCGTCTGCACCAGGTCGACGATGCTACGGCTGCCGTCGTCGCCCTCCTCGCCCTCGGGTTTGGCGCCGGCCAGCGACTGGGCGGCCTCCCGCAGCCGCGCCAGGAGGGTGCCCGGATCGATGTCGGTCTCCCCGAGGAACGACTGAATCTCGCCCTCGATGTGGTCGCGCAGCCACGGCACGGCGGTGAACTGGGTGCGGTGGGTCTCCTCGTGGAGGCACACCCACAGCCGGAAGTCGTGCGGTTCGACCTCCAGCTCGCGCTCCACATGGACGATGTTGGGGGCGACGAGCAGCAGCCGGCCGCCCTGGGCCGCGGCCGGCAGATCCCGGGAGGCCGGTGCGAACGTCTCGTACTGGCCGAGGACCCGCGACGCCAGGAACGACAGCAGCATGCCCAGCTCCACGCCGGTCACCTTGCCGCCGACCGCGCCGAGCACCGCACCACCGGGGACCGTCGAGCGGCGGTCCTCCATCTTGGCCAGCAGCGGCTTCAGCACCGCCCGGAACCCGGCGACGTTGGCCCTGATCCAGCCCGGCCGGTCCACCACCAGGACCGGGGTGTCATGCGGCGCCTCGCCCGTCGCGTCGGGCTGTGCCATCCGCGTGAACGCCCGAACGTGCGCCTCGGAGGCCTTGGCGTGCTTGCGCAGCTCGGCGACGATCGCCCGGGCCTCGTCGCGGCTCACCTCCGGCCCCGGCCGCACGAACCGGGTCGCGGTCGTCACCGCGAGATTCCAGTCGACCATCTCGGTCCCACCGATGCCTGTCATGTTTTTCACCGTACGTTGTCGGCGGTCCGCTGCGCTTGGCTTTGGTTCCCACGTTGTCGTCTGGCCCGCCGTGGGGGTTCTCACCGTGGCGCCTGCGGCGGGCTGTTGCCGCTGCGCGGGGCGTTTTCGGCTGCGGGTGCGGCCCTCCAGACTCCGTCCTACGGCCCGCCCCCTCCCGTGGGCGGGTGGGGATTTCGTCTGTCGTCGTCGATGCTGCCGGACCCTCACCGTCGTGGCCGATCACCGTTGCGGCAGGAGGGGAGCCCCGACAGCAGGCTCCGCCGCGGTCGGGCCGTCACCGCTGCCTGCCCGCCCGCGCAAAGCGGCGCCGGCTCACCCCACGAGCGCCCCCAGCGC
>NZ_JBSFYC010000059.1:0-50864 GCF_053595675.1 Streptomyces sp. NPDC002446
GCGCTGGGGGCGCTCGTGGGGTGAGCCGGCGCCGCTTTGCGCGGGCGGGCAGGCAGCGGTGACGGCCCGACCGCGGCGGAGCCTGCTGTCGGGCCGTCACCTGCACCGTCCCGGCGCACCGCGGGGGCCGGTGCGTCAGGAGGTGAGCGAGTGGAGCACAGGTGTCAGGAGGTGAGCACCGCCTTCATCACCGACCCGTCGGCGACCGCGGTGAGCGCGTCGGCGTGGTGCTCCAGCGGGAACGGCGTCACCAGGCTCGCCAGGTCGAACCGGCCGGTGAGGGCCGGCAACAGGCGGACGTACTCGACGAGATGGGCGCCGGTGAAGGCCCAGGAGCCGACGACGTCGAGCTGCCGGTGGACGATCTGGTGCGGGTTGATCAGGGTGTCCCCGGCGTCCGTGTACTGGCCGATGATGAGGTAGCTGCCACCCCGGCGGGCCAGGGTGAGGCCCTGCCCGACGGCGGCCGGCACTCCGGCGCACTCGATCACCAGGTCGGCGCCGTCCCCGCCGGCGGCGGCCCGCGCCTCGCGCAGGACCTCCGCGGGGTCGGCGGCGTCGGCGATGTCCAGGTGGACGTCACCGATGCCGGCCGCGGCGGCCCGCTCCAGCCGGCCGGCCGGCCCGCCGATGACGACGACCTTGGCGGCCCCGGCCAGCTGCGCGAACGCGGCCGCCGCCAGTCCGACCGGCCCGCTGCCCTGCACCACCACCGTCTCGCCCAGCCGCACCGGGCGCCTCTCGTACAGCGCATGCGCCACGGTGGGCCCGGCGCACGCCAGCGACATGGCGGCGAGCGGGTCGGTGCCCTCGGGCACCTTGATCACGGTGGTGCCGGGCTGCAGCACGATGTGGTCGGCCCAGGACCCGGAGAGTTCGGGGCCGTCGGCGAGGGCGCGGTTGACGCCGTAGGTGCGGCGCCGCTCGCACAGGGTCGGTTCGCGGTGCAGCCGGCAGGGCGGGCAGACGCCGCAGGCGATGGAGGAGGCCCACATCACCGTGTCGCCGACCGCGAGCGGCGACCCGGCGGCATCCCGGTCCGTGCCCTGGCCCAACTCCCGTACGACACCGAGCCCTTCGTGCCCGAGCACGAGCGGGACGGGGATGTCCAGGTGGCCCTGCTGCAGATGCAGATCGGTGCCGCAGACGCCGCCGTATCCGCAGGCGACGACCATGCCGCCGGCGGGGGCCGCGGGCAGCGGGAACTCCCGCAGCCGCAGCGGCTGGGCGAACTCCTCCAGGACGACGGCGCGTCCGGTGCGCCGGGTCATGCCGTCACCGTGCTCAGGGTCTGGGAGAACGGGGCCGCCAGCGGGCGCAGCGGCTCGGTGTCGCGGCACACGACGTAGTCCGGGCGGGGTTCGCCCTTGGGCCGCGGCAGGTTGGCGGTGTCGTTGTAGGTGGCGATCAGCAGCCGGCGGGCGAACGGCGACATGTTGGGGGACGAGCCGTGCACGATCTCCGGGGAGAACAGCACGACGGAGCCGGCCGGGCCCTTGGGGCTGGTCATGCCGTGCCGGTCGACGTGTTCGGCGAGCTGCTGCGGCGACAGCGAGATGTCGTCGGGGTCGAGGTGCTGCTCGGACCTGGCCGCGGCCGAGCGGCCCTCGTGGACGAGGCCGTTGCGGTGCGAGCCGGGCAGGAAGATGACCGGGCCGTTGAACTCGGTCACATCGTCGAGGAAGACGCCGATGTTGACCTGGCGCGGGGCGGGCAGGCCGTCGGCGAGCCGCCAGGCGAGGAAGTCCTGGTGCCAGGCCCACTTGTCGCCGCCGAACGCCGGCTTGGCGTTGATCTTGAACTGGTAGATGTAGACGTCCTCGGTGAGCAGCTGCCGGACCGGCTCCAGGATGCGCGGGTCGCGGATCAGACCGGCGTACTCGGGCTGCCGCTGGTGGGAGGAGTAGACCGCGCGCACCTCCGTGCCGCCTTCCTCGGTCACCACCTGCGGTCCGGGCACCTTCGCATCGCGCTCGAAGGCGTCGCGGAGCGACTCCACCTCCTGCGGGTCGAGGAGGGATTCGAGCAGGAGGAATCCCTGCTCGTGGTACTGGTCGGCCTGGTGCTGGGTCAGTCGCATCGCTTCTTCTCCTGAGAGGTGAGGGAATCCGTCGGGCGGACCGGTGGGTGAGCGGACCGGCGGTGGGGGGTCATCCCATGAAGTGGCCGCCGTCGACGATGAGTTGCTGTCCGGTGACATAGCCGCTGCGCGCGGTCACCAGGAATTCGAGGGCGTCGGCCATGTCCTCGGCCGTGCCGAGCCGGCGGCCGGGGATGGTGTCCAGTACGGCGGCCAGCCGCTCCGGGTCATCGAGGCGGTAGCGCTCGGTGACCTCTTCGGTGTCGGTGAATCCGGGCAGCAGGGCGTTCACCCTGATGTGCGGGGCGAGTTCGAGGGCCATGCACTTGGTGAGCTGGAGCAGGCCCGCCTTGCTGGCGCAGTAGTTGGCGCCGTTCGCACGGGGCCGGATCGCTGTGGTGGAGGCGACGTTGACGATGCTGCCGCCGCCGGCCTCCAGCATCGCGGGCGCCAGGGCCCGGGTGAGGTGGAAGGGGCCCGAGAGGTTGGTGGCCAGCACCGTGTCCCAGTCCTCGGCGGTCATCGACAGGAACGGCCGGTCGCGGTTCACCCCGGCGTTGTTGACGAGTACCGAGGGCGCGCCGTACTCGGCGGTGATCCGGTCGCCGACCGACCGGACCTCCTCGGGCCGGGCGAGGTCGCAGCGCAGCGTCTCGATCCGGCCGTCGCCGGCCTTGGCGGTCTGCTGCGCGGCGAGGTCGTCACCGCGGTAGAGGGCGATCACCCGGTGGCCGAGGGCGGCGAGCCTGAGGCTCAGCGCCCGTCCGATGCCGCGGGTGCCGCCGCTGACCACGGAGATCGTCATGGCATCTCCCTGAAGTGCACTGTGCGGACGGTCAGTTGGCGACGAGGTCGCCGCGCTTGAGGCCCGAGCCCTCGGGCACCTCGGCCGGGTCGCCGCCGACGCCGGCAAGGGCGTTGTGCTCGTCGACGAAGACGACGTGGGGGACGAAGGAGGCGGCCTCGGCGTCCGTCATGGCGGCGTAGGCGATCAGGATGACGAGGTCGCCGGGGCTGATGAGCCGGGCGGCGGCGCCGTTGATGCCGATGACGCCGGAGCCGGCCGGGCCCTCGATGACGTAGGTGGACAGCCGGGCGCCGTTGTCGATGTCGACGATGTCGACCTTCTCGCCGGGCAGTAGGTCGGCGGCCTTCATGAGGTCGGAGTCGACGGTCACCGAGCCGACGTAGTGCAGGTCTGCCTGGGTGACGGTGGCACGGTGGATCTTCGACTTCATCAGGGTGCGGTACATGCGGACTCCTCACAGGTGGTGGGGCGGGTGGTGGTGCGGCGCGGCCGCGGGTGGGGCCGGCCGGTGGGGTTGCGACCGGATCAGGCCGGCCAGGCGGCGTAGCGGCGCATGCCGTACAGCAGCGGCGCCTCTTCGGCGGCCGGGGCGTGGGTCTGGGTGCTGAGCACCTCGCCGATCACGATGGTGTGATCGCCGGCCGGGATGAGCCGGGTGACCCGGCACTCGGCGGTGGCGTGCGCGTCCTGGGTCAGCGCCGGCAGGCCGGTGGCCGGCGCGGGCCGCCAGGGGACGGTGCGAAAGCGTTCGGCGGCCGGTCCGGCGAACGCCTCGGCGGCGCGCCGCCCGGCGCTGTGCAGCAGGTTGACGGTGAAGGCCCCGCGGGCGGCGAGGACCGGGAGGGTGCTCCCGTTGTTGCCCGCGCACACCAGCAGCTGGGGCGGGTCGAGGGAGACCGAGCACAGCGCGGTGCAGGTGAAGCCGTACGGCGTGCCCTCGGCATCGGCGGTGGTGATCACGGCGACGCCGCTGGGGTGCGAGCCCATCAGGGCCCGGAAGGCGTCGCGGGTCACCGCGAGTTCGTCCTGGACGGGGGTCACCATGCGAAGGCCCGGGCGTCGTAGAGGTTGACGCCGACCGCGGCCTTGCCCAGGTATTCCAGGCACTCCTGCGGTTTGGCGGGCATCACATGGGCGAACTGGGCCTCGCGGATCAGCCGCTCCAGCGGGTGGCTGCGGCTGACCGCGGCCGAGCCGCACAGCCGCAGCGCGTCCTGCGCGAGCTGCGGGCCGACCTCGCCGACGACGTACTTGGCGGCGTGCACCATGGCGTTGGCCTCCAGGCTGCCGCGCTCGGCGGTGACGAGGTCACCGGCCTCGTGCACCAGGGCGCGGGCGGCCCGGAGCCGGGCGGACATCCGGCCCAGCTCCTGCTGCACGACGGGCGACTCGGCGCGGGCGGGCGAGGCGGTGACATGGTCGACGGTGTGCCGGAAGAGGGCCTCGGCGATGCCGAGGTAGGCGCCGGTGTAGCCGGCGACCATCCAGTGCGGCTCGCGCACGACCTTGAACAGGGACATGCCCTCGACGCCGAGGTAGAGGCGGGAGCGGGGCACCGGGACCTCGTCCAGCGTCATCGGGGCGGTGCTGGTGCCGTACATCGCCGACATGTGCTGCACGGTGCCGAAGCTCACGCCGGGGTCGTCGGCGGCGACGACGAAGTGCGAGGCCTCGCCGGTGTCCTCGGCGCCGTTGTCGGCGGCCGCCGCGACGACGTAGTAGTCGGCGGCTCCGGCCAGCGACACAAAGGACTTCTTGCCGCTCAGGATGTAGTGCCTGCCGTCGTCGGAGAGGCGGTAACGGGTCTGCATGCCGCGGAGCTTGGCGCCGCGGCCGGCCTCGGAGGTGGCGGAGGCGAACAGCTTGCGCCCGTTCACGACCTCGTCCAGCATCCAGGCGCGGAACGTCTCGGCGGCGGGGGGCAGCCGGGTGCCGGCGGCATCGGCGAGCGCGCCGATGACGACGTGGTGCATGTTGAAGCCGAGGGCGGCGGCGCCGTTGTGCGCACCGAGTTCGGCCAGCACCCGCCAGTAGTCGCCGAAGCCGAGACCGGCGCCGCCCGCTTCCTGAGGGACGAGCAGGGCGAGCAGACCGGACTCGCGCAGGATGCGGTAGGTCTCGTGGCCGTCGTCGCGTCCGGCGTCGGTGCCGGCGGCGAGCGGGGCGAGCCGTTCGCCCGTCTCCGCCGCGAGTTTGAGGAGGTCGTCGAGGTGGGTCGGCAGCGTCATCGAAATCCTTCGGGTCGGTGGTCGGCCGGTCGGGTCCCGACCGGTCAGTTCTCGACGGGCAGGCCGAGTTGCCGTGCGACACCCACGCGCAGCAGGTCGTTCGGACCGGCGTAGGTGAGGGCCGCCATGGGGCCGGCGAGGTCGGCGGCGAGGTCGAAGCCGGGGAGGAAGGCGCGGACGCCGGACAGCGCGGTGGCGTGCTCGGTCATCCGGACGTAGTCCTCGGAGACGGAGATCTTGGTGAGGGCCGCCTCGGCGGCCAGCTGCCGGGCGGGCGTGCCGGCGTCGAGCCGGGCGGCCATCGCGTAGAGCTGGACGCGGGAGCGGTGCAGCGCCAGGGCCATGTCGCTGACCCGGCCCGCGACCTGGTGGCTCGCTCCCATGCGGCGGCCGAAGTGGTCGCGCTCCGCGGCCCAGCCGACGGTACGGGCCAGGAGGCGCTGCATCGGGCCGAGGGCGTAGCCGAGGATGACGGAGCGCTCCCAGGCGGTGGTGGAGGCCATCACCGCCAGGCCGGAGCCCTCCTCGCCGAGCAGCGCGCTCCCCGGCAGCCGGGCGCCCTCGAAGAGGAGCTCGCCCATCGGCACGGTGGGCAGCGCGGTCTTGGCGAACGTCTCGCCGCGGCGGATCCCCGGCAGGTCCAGCGGGAAGAGGAATGCGGACAGCGCGAACGGCGAGCGTCCCTCGGAGGTGCGGGCGAAGACGATCGCCCGGTCGGCCACGGGGGCCGCGGTGATGAACGTCTTGGCGCCGTCGAGCACAAAGCCGTCCCCGTCGCGCCGGGCGCGGGTCTGCATGGAGAACGGGTCGCTGCCGCCGCCGCGCTCGGTCAGCGCGTGGCACAGCAGCACCCGGCCCTGCTGGACGTCGGCGACCGCCCGCCAGGCGTCGGCGCCGAGGGCGTCCCGCAGCGGGAACTGCATCCCGAAGATCTGCGAGGTCAGCGCGTAGCACAGCCCCGGGTCGGCGCCGGCCAGACCGATGCCCTCGATCATGGCGAGCGAGCGGGTGACCGGGCCGGGGGCCGTGGCGTCCGGGGCGGCGAGCTTGAGCACACCGAGGTCGGCCATGGCCCGCCACTGGGCGGTGAAGTCCTCGTCCGCGATCCGCTCGACCACCGGTGCGGCCAGGTCCCGGTAGGTGTCGACGAGGTGCTCGGTCGCCGGTGCGCCGGTGCGCAGCGCCGCGGTGGCCGCCGCGCTCACTTGCGGCCCTCGCCGGAGAGGTTCTCGATGGCGACCCAAAGGGCCTTGGGGCTGCGGAAGTTGGCGGCGACGATCTCGGTGTCGGGCAGGGTGATACCGGCCTCCTTGTGGAGCGCCGCGACGATCTCCATGATCGCCAGCGAGTCGACCAGGCCCATTTCGAGCAGCGGGGTGTCGGGGTTCAGGGAGTCGGCGTCCTCGGCGCGTCCCCAGCTGATGCGGCTGCCGATGAGGGTGCAGAGTTCTTCGACGCTGTTCATGCGGTGATCTCCTCCGGGAGTGCGGGGGCGGTGGTGTGGTCGGCGGTGTGGCCGGTGGCGCTCAGGGCGCGGCGGTCGACCTTCCCGCTGCTGGTGGTGGGCAGGGTGGCGAGCGGGACGACCCGGTCCGGCAGCATCCGCTTGGGCAGCACCTCGCGCAGCGCGGCCAGGACCTCCCGTTCGGTGGCGTCGGTCTGTGCGTAGGCCCAGATCTGGCCGGCGTACGGGCCGTCCTTGGCGACGACCGCGGCGGTGGCGATCTGCGGCAGCTCCAGGACGGCGTTCTCCACGTCCATCAGGTCGATGCGGTGGCCGCGCCGCTTGACCTGGTTGTCGCGCCGGCCGCGCAGGAAGACCCGGCCGTCGGGGGTGATCCGGCCGATGTCACCGCTGGCGTAGGCGCGGCGGGCCACGCCGTCACGGCAGGTCACGGTGACGGTGGGGTCCTCGGGTGCGCCGCCGCGCAGATAGCCCTGGAACACGACGGGTCCGGCGATGTGGATCTCGCCCTCGCCGTCGGTGGGCCGGCCGTCCTCGTCGAGCACCTCGATGTGGACGCCGCCGATCCCGCGGCCGATGGGCAGTTCCTGGTCGGCGGTCCAGTCGGCCGGCACCCGGTGGTAGGTGCAGGCGTTGGTCTCGGTGGGCCCGTACAGGTTGTAGAAGGGCACCCCGTCCAGCAGCCGCAGGTACCGCTCCAGCAGGTCGGGGGCGAACGCCTCCCCGCCGAAGGCCGCGATGCGCAGGTCGGGCGGCGGCGTATCGGCGATACCGCCCTGCTGGAGCATGTTGTGGTACAGGGACGGCACGGCCATGAAGGCGGTGATGCGCTGTTCGGTCAGCCAGCCGACGACATCGCGCGGGAAGGCCCGCAGCAGGTCCGGCATCAGGACCGTGCAGGCCCCCGCGGCGGCGGCGCTGAACAGGTCGAAGGTGGTCAGGTCGAAGGTGAGGGCGGCCTGGGAGCCGATCCGGTCGTCCGGGGTGAGGCCGAACTCGCCGGCGGCCCACAGCGCGTAGTGGGCGACGTTCTCGTGCGAGAGCAGCACGCCCTTGGGCCAGCCGGTGCTGCCGGAGGTGAAGAGGATGTAGCCGCCGGAGCCGGTGGGTGCGGGCAGTGGCGCGGGCCGCTCCTCGGGGGCGAGGACCCGCAGCCAGTGCAGGCCGTGGTCGAGGGCGCCCGCGTCGGCCGGCGCGCCGTCGCGGGCGCGGGCGGCGGCGCGGTGGGCTCCGGCCAGGGCACGGTCGACGGTCACCAGCAGGGACAGACCCGCGTTGCGGATCATGCGGGCGGTGCGCTCCGGCGGGTCGGCGACATCGAGGGGCGCGGTCACCGCACCGGCCCGCAGCGCCGCGTACAGGGCGATGACGGTGGCCGGGGTCTTGGGGGCGTAGACGCCGACCCGGTCGCCGGGCGCGACGCCGGTGGCGGTCAGGTGGGCCGCCAACGCGTCCACGGCGCGGTCGAGTTGGGCGTACGTCCAGCTCTCGCCGGCCCCCTCCAGGGCGGTGCGGTCGGGGTGGGCCCGCGCGGAGCGGGACAGCAGGGCGTCGAGGCGTACGGGGGCCTGCGCGGTCATCGGGCCGCCTCCACGGACTGCGGGTGCCCGGTGAGGAACTCGCGGACGGTGTCGGTGACGAGGTCGGGGCAGACCAGATGCGGGTAGTGGTCGCAGCCCTCGGGGACCAGGCGCCGGAAGGGGCCGGCGACCGCGCGCTCGACGGCGTCGACCTGGCCCATGGAGCCGTACTCGTCCGCGTCCCCCTGGATCACCAGCACCGGCGCGGTGACGTCGAGGTCCTTCTCGATGGACCAGCTGCGGAAGGCGGGCGAGAGCCAGACCCCGCTCCAGCGGTCGAAGACGCCCCGGGGGTCGTCGTGCACCATGGCCATCTTCTTGGCGAGCGGGCCGGCCTCGTAGGAGGCGCGGGCGTTCTCGATGCCGATGCGGTTCTCCTCCTCGAAGTACATGTGCGGGCCCATCCCGACGACGGCTTCGACGGGGTGCGCGGAGGCGTACAGCAGGGCGATGGAGGCGCCGTCGCTGTGGCCGACCAGGACGGGGCGGTGGATGCCCAGCGCGTCGAGCAGTTCGGGCAGCACGTCCTGGGCGTGCTCGTGCATATAGCGGGGGGTGCGGGGCAGCGGGTCGGGGCCGCTGCCGCCGTTGCCGTGGCGGGAGTAGACCAGGGCGCGGCGTCCGGTGGCGGCGGCCAGCCGGGCGGGGAAGCGGCCCCAGGCCGCGAGGCAGCCGAGGCCGCCGTGCAGGAAGACCAGGGGCGCCAGGTCCGGGTCACCGTCGATGACGACGTGTTCCAGCGGACCGTTGCGCGTATCGATTACCGGCACAGCAAAATCCTTCACAGTGATTTACGGCAGCAGAAACGGACATTCCGGCAACCCGGCCGGCGTCATCCCGCGACGGCCTGCCCTGGCGCGGAATAAAGGTGAATGACGGGCCGGAAAGGCGGCAGCAATAGTTGAGGAATGGCTTTTGAGAGGGCAGCAGTCACCGGCGGAACGGCGATGCGGGCACGATGCATCGCATTACGTCGAATCACCGGTTCCGCATCCCGCGCGGCCGAGGGGCGGCGCGGTCGGCAACTGAGCTACGAGGCGTCCGAAGAGGCTGCGAAGAAAAAGACTTCGGAGTCGGAAACCTGTCGGATGACCCGGCCGTCCGGGGATTCTTTTACTTTGCCTTTGGCCGATTTTTGCGCTCTGCCGACTGACGGCGCGCGCCAACTTTCCTGCACGTTACCCCCGTTGAACACATGACTGCACGCCAGCGGCGGCGGCTATCGGCCCGTACTTCCCGGGCGCCCTGTCCGCTCGGCGACACCAAGAAGACTAGACACTGTGCCGGGGGTGGAGAAATGACATTGCTGAACCACCTATACGCTCGACGAATGAACATCGACCTGCGTCACTTGCGATGCTTTCTGGCCGTAGCCGAGGAAGGAGGCTTCACGGCCGCTGGCCGCCGTCTGCATCTGGCCCAGCCGACCCTGACCCGCAACATCAGAACTCTTGAGGAGTCCCTCGGCGTACGGCTATTTGAACGCAGCACCCGCAGAACCGAGCTGACCGACAAAGGAGAAACCCTGCGCAAGGCCGTCACCCCGCTGCTGCGCCAACTCGATTCGGCGCTGACGGATTTGCAGAAAGGGGAGAAACTGCGCATCGGGTTCAGCTGGGGCCTGCCCGAGGGTCTGTCGCGACTGGCCGCCCGGTTCGGGGAGGAGACCGGGGTCGGAGTCGAATTCATCCGCTGCGACACCCCCCAGGCCGGACTCGACACCGGCCAGGCGGATCTGGGCCTGCTGCGCAGCGAGCCCCTGCCGAAGGGACTGCGCGGCGTCCTCCTCTACGAGGAGTCCCGGATCGCCGCCGTCCCCGCGAGCTGGCAGCTGGCCGAACGCACCGAACTCGACTGGACGGAGCTCGCCGGCCTGCCACTGATCATCAACACCGTCAGCGGCACCACCTTCCCCGACATGTGGCCCGACGGCAGCCGGCCGGTGGTCGGCGCCGAGTGCCGCAACTTCGACGAATGGCTGGAGCAGGTGGCCGTCGGCCTCGGCGTGGGCACCGCCCCGATCTCCGCCGCCCGCCGCTACACCCACCCCTCCGTCCGCCTCGTCCCCCTCACCGGCGCCCCCACCGTCCGCGCCTACCTAGCCCACCCCTCCCACGGCGCCCACCCCCAGGCCACCCGCTTCACTGACCACGCCTGGCGCGCGACGGAGGAACTCCAGACGTAGCAGTCCGGCGGGCCCTGTGGGGGCCACCGCGCCCTGCCCGCCCATCGCTGCCACGCCCCCACCCGGCCCGCCTCGGATGTCGCCAGCATCAGCAGAGGCGACCCTCAGGCCATGCTCATCGTGATCAACCTTGTCCTGCTTCTGTGTTCGGTCCTCGCCGTGGCGGGATGGCGCAAGGGGCGACACGGGATGCTCCTCGCGGCGGGCTTGGGCGTAGTGGCCGGCGCAGGACGTACGACGGCTGCGAGGTGAACCTCACAGACCACGAAGCGCCTCGTAGAGATCGCCGTAGGCGGTCCAGCAGTCGACACTGCCATCGTCATTGAGCCCGCCCATGTGCCAGTGCTCGTCGTTGACCGGCTTCACCAGACACAGGCCATGAAAGCCCAGAACGATCTCAGGGCGGATCCGTTCATGACCTCCTGGTCCAGGGACACGTCTTCGCCTCACCGGTCGGAGGCCCGCTCAGGACCAACACCGCCTTCCATGTCTGGAAGCGGCTTCTTCGGGACGCGGGCGTCCGGGAGGGGCGGCTTCACGGCGGCTTCATGACGCTCGTCACACAGCGGGGGCCGTGCCGTCCTGTTTGCTGCTCGGCGTTCCGGATGTCGTGGTCGGCGCGATCACGGGGTGGGAGCCGGGGGAGCGGCGCGGATGCGGCTTGGTACATGCAGATCACCGGGCCGGTGCTGCAGTGCTGCGGAAGGTCGCGCAGTGGGTCGGAGGCGCGCTCTGGGCGCCGGCCGGGGCCGGCTGAGGTGAGAACCGAGGGGGAGAACCGCGAAGGGCCCCACCGCAAGCGGTGGGGCCCTTCGACGTATTGCCCGGTGAGAGCAATGGCGGAGGATACGAGATTCGAACTCGTGAGGGGTTGCCCCCAACACGCTTTCCAAGCGTGCGCCCTAGGCCACTAGGCGAATCCTCCGCCGCAAACAATACAAGACGTTGGGGAGTGCTCGCGAACATGATCCGGGGGACGGGGTGGGGCGGGGGTCGGAGTGGGGGTCTGGGCGGGGTGTGGGTTCGATTGCGGGGCGGGGGATCCGCTACTGTGGTGTGCAGCCCCTCACGTGGCGCTATCTGACTGAACTCCCCCAGGGCCGGAAGGCAGCAAGGGTAGGTTGGCTCTGGCGGGTGCGTGGGGGGCGCTTGCGTTGGTGCATGGGGCCTTCCCGCTCTGCTTATGAGGCCCGCTTCCTGCTCATGGGGCGAGGTCCGCTTCCTGCTCATGGGGTGTCCCCGCTCGGGCGAAGCCGGGGGCGGGGGAGAAGCCGGGAACTTTGGGGTAGGGCCGGTTGTCAGTGGGGCCCGATATCGTCGTATGCGTGTCGTCCCTTGCGCTGTACCGCCGATACCGACCCGAGACCTTCGCCGAGGTCATCGGGCAAGAGCACGTGACCGATCCGCTGCAGCAGGCGCTGCGGAACAACCGGGTCAACCACGCCTATCTGTTCAGCGGGCCGCGCGGCTGCGGCAAGACGACGAGCGCGCGGATCCTGGCGCGGTGCTTGAACTGTGAGGAAGGTCCCACTCCCACGCCCTGCGGGAAGTGCCAGTCGTGTGTGGATCTCGCCAGGAACGGGCGGGGGTCCATCGATGTCATCGAGATCGACGCTGCTTCGCACGGTGGTGTGGACGATGCCCGTGAGCTGCGGGAGAAGGCGTTCTTCGGGCCGGCGAGCAGCCGGTACAAGATCTACATCATCGACGAGGCCCATATGGTCACGTCGGCGGGCTTCAACGCGCTGCTGAAGGTGGTCGAGGAGCCGCCGGAGCACCTGAAGTTCATCTTTGCCACGACCGAGCCCGAGAAGGTCATCGGGACGATCCGGTCGCGTACGCACCACTATCCGTTCCGGCTGGTGCCGCCGGGGACGCTGCGCGAGTACCTGGGGCAGGTGTGCGGGCAGGAGGAGATCCCGGTCGAGGACGGCGTGCTGCCGCTGGTCGTGCGGGCGGGCGCGGGCTCCGTACGTGACTCGATGTCGGTGATGGACCAGCTGCTCGCGGGGGCGGGCGCCGACGGTGTGACGTATGCCATGGCGACGGCCCTGCTGGGGTACACGGACGGGTCGCTGCTGGATTCGGTGGTGGAGGCGTTCGCCGCCGGGGACGGGGCGGCGGCCTTCGAGGTGGTCGATCGCGTCATCGAGGGCGGTAACGACCCCCGTCGGTTCGTCGCGGACCTGCTGGAGCGGCTGCGGGATCTGGTGATCCTCGCGGCGGTGCCGGACGCGGGGGAGAAGGGGCTGATCGACGCCCCTGCCGACGTGGTGGAGCGGATGACGGCGCAGGCGTCCGTGTTCGGGGCGGCCGAGCTGAGCCGGGCGGCCGACCTGGTCAATGCGGGCCTGACGGAGATGCGCGGGGCGACCTCGCCCCGGTTGCAGCTGGAGCTGATCTGCGCGCGGGTGCTGCTGCCCGCGGCGTATGACGACGAGCGGTCGGTGCAGGCGCGGCTCGACCGTCTGGAGCGCGGTGCGGGTGCGGCGCTGCTCGGCGGTGCCGGCGGTGTGACTGGTGGTGGCGGTGCGGGCGCCGGGGGTGACCTCGGGGCCGGGCCGGTGCCCGTGGTGTCCGGCGGCGGGCCCGCGGCCGGTTATGTGCCGGGCCCCGAGGCGCATCCGCCGATGCCGGCCGGACCGTCCGGACCGGCCGCTGCCCGCGCCGCGGTGCGGGGCGCGACGGGCGCGACGGGTGCGACGGGTGCGACGAACGGCGGTGCCGGAAGCGGCGGCCCGGGTGCCGGTGCGGGGGCACCGGTCGCTCAGGGCGGGTCGGCTGGTGCCCCCGCGGCTCCGGCTGCGGGCGGTCCCGCGGCCGCCTCGGGCACGCCCGGCGGGGCGGCGGCCGGTCCCGGTGGGGAGCAGCAGCGGGGTTCCGACGGCGGGCCGCAGGGCGGTCCGGCGGGTGGTGCGCAGGACGCCGACCGGGCGGGTGTGCCCGCGCGGCCCGGGGCCTGGCCCGGCGGTGCCGGCCGCGGCGGCGGCAACGGCAGTGGCGCAGGCAACGGCGGCGGCCCAGGCAACGGCGGCGGGGCGCGGCAGCCCGGTGGCTGGCCGACGGCCGTGGCGCCGGGGCAGGGCGGCCAGGGGCAGCAGGGCGGTGCGCCCGCGGCGGCCGGCCCGGCGGGCGGTGCGCCCGTGCAGCAGCAGCCGGCACCGGCCGCCCCGGCGGCGGGCGCTCCGGCGGCCGCGCCGCAGCAGCCGCAGGGCGGGCCGGCTCCCGGGGCGGCGCAGGGTGCCGCCCAGGTGCGGCAGATGTGGCCGGACATCCTCGAGGCGGTGAAGGACCGCCGGCGCTTCACCTGGATCCTGCTGAGCCAGAACGCCCAGGTCTCCGGCTTCGACGGCACGACGCTGCAGATCGGCTTCCCCAACGCCGGCGCCCGCGACAGCTTCGCCAACGGCGGGAGCGAGGACGTCCTCAAGGACGTGCTCGCCGAGCGGTTCCAGGTGCAGTGGCGGGTCGAGGCGATCGTCGACCCGTCCGGCGGCGCCAATCCGCCGGCCGGCGGTGCGCCCCGCAGCGGCGGTGGCGGCTTCGGCGGCGGCCCCGGTGGCGGTGGCGGCTTCGGCGGCACGGCGCCCGCCGCGCCGGCGCAGCCCGCACCGCACTCGCCGCCCCAGCAGGGCGGCCCAGCGGCGCCCGAGTCCTCCGGCGGTCAGTACGGACAGGGCGGCGGCACAGGCGGCGGCCAGGGCGCGCGGATGGCGCGGGAGGCCGTGGCCCCCTCGGCGTCCGCGGGCGGCGGGCAGGGCGGCGCCCCGGCGGCGGAGCCCTCGTACGCCCCCGAGCCCCCGCCGATGTCGATCGAGTACGACATGCCCGCCGAGGACGACCCCGACCTGGTCGACTCCGCGCTCAGCGGCCACGACCTGATCGTGCGGGAGCTCGGCGCGACGGTGCTGGAGGAGTTCAACAATGAGTAAGAGCCCGCCCCCGCGGTGCATACGGGCGACGACACACCGTTAGCGGCAGCACCGGCAGTACACCAGGCGTACACCCGTGCTCCTCCCTACGGCGTAGGGCGCGGGGCCGTTGGAACACGTAGGCTCGGGCTACCGCACCAATCGTTGTCGTATGGCAGGAGTCACGTCGTGATCCCCGGTGGTCAGCCCAATATGCAGCAGCTGCTCCAGCAGGCCCAGAAGATGCAGCAGGACCTTGCGGCCGCCCAGCAGGAGCTGGCGGAGACGCCCGTGGAGGGCACCGCGGGCGGTGGCCTGGTCAAGGCGACGGTGACCGGCTCCGGTGAGCTCAAGGGCCTGGTCATCGACCCCAAGGCGGTCGACACCGACTCCGCGGAGGAGACGGCCGAGACGATCGCCGACCTCGTGCTGGCGGCCGTCCGGGACGCCAACGCCAGCGCCCAGCAGCTGCAGCAGGCCAAGCTCGGTCCGCTCGCCCAGGGTCTGGGCGGTGGCGGCATCCCCGGTCTCCCCTTCTGAGGAGTAGCCAACTAGCGTACGCAGCACGGCAGAAGAGAGAGAAGACGTTCCGTGTATGAAGGCGTGGTCCAGGACCTGATCGACGAGTTGGGCAGGCTGCCCGGCGTCGGTCCCAAGAGCGCGCAGCGGATCGCCTTCCACATTCTTCAGGCCGAGCCGACCGATGTCCGCCGGCTCGCGAACGCGCTGATGGAGGTCAAGGCCAAGGTCCGGTTCTGCAGCGTCTGCGGCAATGTGGCGCAGGAGGAGCAGTGCCGGGTCTGCCTGGACCCACGGCGCGATCCGGCGGTCATCTGCGTCGTGGAGGAGCCCAAGGACGTCGTGGCCATCGAGCGGACCCGTGAGTTCCGCGGCCGCTACCACGTGCTCGGTGGGGCGATCAGCCCGATCGAGGGCGTCGGCCCCGACGACCTGCGGATACGGGAGTTGCTGGCCAGGCTCGCGGACGGCACCGTCACCGAGCTGATCCTGGCCACCGACCCGAATCTGGAGGGCGAGGCCACGGCCACGTATCTGGCCCGGATGATCAAACCCATGGGCCTGAGAGTGACACGCCTGGCGAGCGGACTGCCGGTCGGAGGCGATCTGGAGTATGCCGACGAGGTCACGCTCGGGCGGGCCTTCGAAGGGAGGAGACTTCTCGATGTCTGATGCCACGCTGCACAACGCGACACAGAACCCGGACGACTTCGCCGTTTCGATCTCCGACTCGATCGAGAGTTTCATCGTCGCCGTCACGGAGGTCGCCAAGGGTGACGAGCCGGACAGCGCGGTGCCCTTCCTGCTGCTGGAGGTCTCCCAGCTGCTGCTCACCGGCGGCCGGCTGGGCGCCCACGAGGACATCGTCCCCGACGAGCGGTACGAGCCGGACACCGGCCCGGAGCCGGACGTCGACGACCTGCGGGAGCGCTTCGCGACGCTGCTCGACCCGGTGGACGTCTACTCCGAGGTCTTCGACCCGTATGTGCCGCGCAGCGAGCCGGTCGCCTGCCGCATCTCCGATGATCTGGCCGACATCATCACCGACCTGCGGCACGGCCTGGCGCACTACAGGGCGGGCCGGGTCAGCGAGGCCCTGTGGTGGTGGCAGTTCTCCTACCTCTCCAACTGGGGCCCGACCGCCTCGGCCGCCCTGCGCGCGCTGCAGTCGCTGGTCGCCCACGTACGCCTCGACCAGCCGCTGGACGCGCTGGACGGCCTGGACACCGACAGCGGGGCCGACGGCGACGAGGAGCGGCTCGCCGAGGAGGCCGGGAAGGTCATGGCGGCCGAGATCGCCGGGCCGCTGGGGCTGCGCGGAGTGTGAGCCCCGCAGGCCGCTCCGATGAGCGAGCGCCCTGTGACCTGGGTTACGTTTCCGTGTGTACCGCCCCGTAGCGGGCATGTGCTGGCCGAGCGGGCGCGACGAGGCGCCCGGCGGAACCGCCCGAGCGGCGCCGTTCAAGCAGTGAGTCCCGCGTCTCACGATGTGGTATTAGCAGGGCGGGCTCCGCTTGCTCGTTAGACTGAGCCGACCGCAGTACCCCCATTTCGGGGGTCCGGGAGGAAACTCCCGAAGAGACAGTTGCGAGGAGCGCACGTGGGCCTTGTCGTGCAGAAGTACGGCGGCTCATCCGTTGCGGATGCCGAGGGCATCAAGCGCGTTGCCAAGCGAGTCGTCGAAGCCAAGAAGAACGGCCACCAGGTGGTCGTCGTGGTTTCGGCGATGGGCGACACGACGGACGAGCTGATCGATCTCGCGCAGGAAGTGTCCCCGATTCCGTCGGGGCGCGAGTTCGACATGCTGCTGACCGCCGGAGAGCGGATCTCCATGGCCCTGCTGGCGATGGCGATCAAAAACCTCGGTCACGAGGCGCAGTCCTTCACCGGTAGCCAGGCCGGCGTCATCACCGACTCCGTGCACAACAAGGCGCGGATCATCGACGTCACGCCGGGCCGCATCAAGAGCTCGGTCGACGAGGGCAATATCGCCATCGTCGCCGGCTTCCAGGGCGTGTCCCAGGACAAGAAGGACATCACGACCCTGGGGCGGGGTGGCTCGGACACCACCGCCGTGGCGCTGGCGGCCGCGCTGGACGCCGAGGTCTGTGAGATCTACACCGATGTGGACGGTGTCTTCACCGCCGACCCGCGGGTCGTGAAGAAGGCCCGGAAGATCGACTGGATCTCCTTCGAGGACATGCTGGAGCTGGCCAGCTCCGGCTCCAAGGTGCTGCTGCACCGCTGCGTCGAGTACGCACGCCGTTACAACATCCCGATCCACGTCCGCTCCTCCTTCTCGGGGCTGCAGGGCACGTGGGTCAGCAACGAACCGCAAGGGGACCAGCCGATGGAGCAGGCAATCATCTCGGGCGTCGCACACGACACCTCCGAGGCGAAGGTCACGGTCGTCGGTGTCCCGGACAAGCCGGGCGAGGCCGCGCGCATCTTCCGTGCGATCGCGGACTCCGAGGTCAACATCGACATGGTCGTGCAGAACGTGTCGGCCGCGTCGACCGGTCTGACCGACATCTCCTTCACGCTGCCCAAGGCCGAGGGCCGCAAGGCCGTCGCCGCGCTGGAGAAGACCCGGGCCGCGGTCGGTTTCGAGTCGCTGCGCTACGACGACCAGATCGCCAAGATCTCGCTGGTCGGCGCGGGGATGAAGACCAACCCGGGCGTCACGGCGACGTTCTTCGAGGCGCTGTCGAACGCCGGCGTGAACATCGAGCTCATCTCGACCTCCGAGATCCGCATCTCGGTCGTCACCCGCGCCGATGACGTCAACGAGGCCGTGCGCGCCGTGCACACCGCCTTCGGTCTCGACACGGAGAGTGACGAGGCCGTGGTCTATGGCGGCACCGGACGATGATTCCGGCCGAGGCGGGCCGTCCGTCCCTCGCTGACACGGCGGGGGCGGACGCCCGTACGGCCCGCAGGCCGCATCTCGCCGTCGTCGGTGCCACCGGCGCCGTCGGCTCGGTCCTGCTCGGCATCCTGTCCGAGCGGGCCGACGTCTGGGGCGAGATCCGGCTGATCGCCTCGCCCCGCTCGGTCGGCCGCAAGCTGACCGTACGGGGCGAGCAGGTCGAGGTCGTCGCGCTGACCGAGGAGGCCTTCGACGGCATCGACGTCGCGATGTTCGACGTCCCCGACGAGGTCTCCGCACAGTGGGCACCGGTCGCGGTGTCCAAGGGCGCGGTGGTCGTGGACAACTCGGGCGCGTTCCGGATGGATCCGGACGTGCCGCTGGTCGTGCCCGAGGTCAATGCGCATGCGGCGCGGGTGCGTCCGCGCGGCATCATCGCCAACCCCAACTGCACGACGCTCTCGATGATCGTCGCGGTGGGCGCGCTGCATGCCGAGTACGGGCTGAGCGAGCTGATCGTCTCCTCGTACCAGGCCGCCTCCGGGGCGGGGCAGGCCGGCGCCGACACCCTCCGGGCACAGCTGTCGGCGGTGTCCGGTACGGAGCTGGGGACGACGCCCGGCGATGTGCGGCGGGCCGTCGGCGACACGCTGGGGCCGTTCCCGGCGCCGATCGCGCTCAACGTCGTGCCCTGGGCCGGGTCGCTCCAGGAGGACGGCTGGTCCTCCGAGGAGCTCAAGGTCCGTAACGAGTCCCGCAAGATCCTCGGGCTGCCGGACCTGCCGGTCACCGCGACCTGTGTGCGGGTGCCGGTGCTCACGACCCACTCGCTGGCCGTGCACGCGCGGTTCGAGAACGAGGTCACGGTCGCCGGCGCGCATGAGATCCTGGCCGCGGCCCCCGGGGTCGTCCTCAGCGACGATCCGGCCGAGGGCGAGTTCCCCACCCCGTCCGATGTCGTCGGTACGGATCCGACCTGGGTCGGCCGGGTGCGGCGCTCGCTGGACGATCCGCGGGCGCTGGAGCTGTTCGTGTGCGGCGACAATCTGCGCAAGGGCGCGGCCCTGAACACGGCGCAGGTGGGCGAGTTGGTGGCGGGGGAGCTGCGGGGGCAGGGCCGGCCCCACGACACGCCTTAGCCGTGCGGGCGGGGGAGTTGGCGGGATTGGCCGTCGCCGCCGGGGCCGCCTGGGAGATACTTTGTGGGTCGTGTGAAGATCCTGTGAGCGAATTGCTGGCCCATACCTCTTGATCTGGGCTGACGATCTGTTCGACCATTCGCTCCCCGCCGTACTGCAACCGGCAGTTGGGCGGGGAGCGTCTTTGTGGCCGCCCTCAGGGGTGGCCCGGTGTTCGCGGGCCGCTGGGTGAGCCCTCGGATATCAGGGCAAACGCGTCGGAATGAATAGGGCATTCGGGAAGAGCTGGTACGCATGAGGGCATTTGATGCATCGTCGAAAACGGTGCCTTGCGCGTACAACCCTTATGGGGGGAAGCGTGTCCAACAGGCGTGGCAGAGGTACTCGGATTCACGATCGCCCCAGCGGGCGCAGCAGGCGCGGCGGTGCGCCCGCCGCGGCCCCGCGTGGCCGGGGGCATGCCGGTGATCGCCCCCTGGCCCACCACACGTCCCGCGCAGCTTCCTTCTCAGCGTGGGGACACTGACGAGGCGATGGCAGCGGGCACCACAGTCGATCACCTCACCGAGACCTACCGCGCGCACTACCGCTCGCTGCTCGGTCTCGCCGCGCTGCTCCTCGACGACACCGCCTCCTGCGAGGACGTCGTCCAGGAGGCCTTCATTCGTGTGCACTCCGCGCGCGGGCGGGTGCGCGACCCGGAGAAGACCCTCGCCTACCTCCGGCAGACCGTCGTCAACCTCTCGCGCTCCGCGCTGCGCCGCCGCATCCTGGGCCTCAAGCTGCTGTCCAAGCCGATGCCGGACATGGCCAGCGCCGAGGAGGGCGCGTACGACCTGCTGGAGCGGGACCAGCTGATCAAGGCGATGCGCGGGTTGCAGCGCCGGCAGCGCGAGGTGCTGGTGCTGCGCTACTTCGCCGATATGACCGAGGCGCAGGTGGCCGAGACGCTGGGCATATCGCTGGGCTCGGTCAAGGCGTACGGGTCGCGGGGAATCGCGGCGCTCCGCGTCGCGATGGAGGCTCCCGCATGAGTGGCACACGGTTCGACCGGTACGACGCGCCGGGTGTGGCCGGCCCGTCCCGCCCGGATGAGGCGGGCGGCCCGGGCGATCCGGGCGGACGGCGGGACGACGTGTCCGGCGCCCCCGGAAAGCCGGGCGATGACATCGCTGTCACGGACAGCTCCGCGGACGGCACGGACCGTAGGGGCGAGGGTGCGCGGGCGGGTGGCGCGGTCGCCGGTCACGCGCCGGCGGAGCATGCCCACGCCGGCCGCGCGCACGCCGAACGGACGCGGGTGACGGCCGCGGCGTACGAGGACGAGACGCCCGAGGGCGAGGCCCACGACGGTACGGCGCACGACGGTGCGGCGTACGACTCCGAGCCGGACGACCACGCTGCGCACGGCCGCGACGCGGCGGGCGAGGCCGCCTTCGGCGGCAGTGGCAGCGGCGACGGAGACGGGCGCGACCACGGCCGCAGCCACCCCACCGGCGGCTTCGGCGACGGCTTCGGCGGCGAGGACGAACTGCGGCGCCTGCTGCAGTCCCGGGTCGGCGGCCTCGAACCCGCCCCGGACGCGCTGGAGCAGCTGCGCCGCGCGGTCCCCGCCCGCCGCCAGCGCCGTCGGCATGCCGTCGTCGGCGCCGCCGCCGCGGTGCTGCTCGGCGGCACGGCCATCCCCGCCATGGTCCATGTCGCGAACCTCGCGGACGGTTCCACGGACCGGCCCGCCAACGCCGCGAGCAGCCAGCGCGCCCACGGCCACACCGAGGGTGCGCACGGCGAGGGCACCGAGCAGGCCGGACCGCGGCCGAGCGACGAGAACGGGGCGAAGCCCGGCGGGCGCGAGCGCGAGGGCAAGGGCAAATCCGGGGAGAAGAACGGCACCGGCCACGGCGCCGGGGCCGGCACCCCCGCCCCGGACGCGACCATGGACGTCACCTCACCGGTCTGCGCCCGCACCCAGCTCGGCCAGGGCACCGGAACGGTTCTCCCGGCGGACTCCGCGGGCCGGGTCTACGGCTCGTTCCGGGTGGTCAACACCTCCCCCACGGCCTGTTCCGTCGAGGGCGGCGGTGTCGTCGGCGTGGTCGCCCAGGGCTCCACCAACCCCGACCGCATCCATGTCGTCGACCACACCTCGGGCGATGAGGCCACCGGTCTGCCCGACCCGGCCACCACCCCTGACCAGCTGGTTCTCAAGCCGGGGGAGGCGTACGAGGTCAAGTTCGCCTGGATCCCCGAGTCCGGCGGCGGACCCACCGGGTGCGCCAACCCCGGGCCCTCACCGACCCCCACGCCCTCCGGCGACCCGGGCCAGTCCCCGGAATCGGGGACCACGGCGACCGGTGACACCGGTGGCCAGGCGGGCGGCGAGGAGGGGCCCGGCGACGGCGGGACCGCGTCCGGCGGGGTCGTGCTCAGCCATACGCCGGAGGCCGGGGAGCCCGCCGCGACCGAGGCAACGATCGCGGACGCATGTGCCGGAACGGTCTACCGCACCGAGGCGCTGGCGACCCAGTAACGGCCGGACGGCCACGTCCCGGCGGCCGGTGCGGGCCGTGGAGGGGGCGGTGCGACCGCGTCGTGCAGGCCCCGTACCGTGGTGGTGTGTACCGGTTCCTGCTGACCCCGCGGTGGTGGGGGATCAATGTCTTCGCCGTACTGGCGATTCCCTTCTGCATCTTCATGGGCAGCTGGCAGCTGAGCCGCTTCGAGGACCGGGTCGACACCCACCAGCAGCAGGAGGACCGCTCCGCCCGGGCCAAGGCCGCGCCCGCCCGCCCGCTCGCCAGTCTGCTGCCCGTCGACCAGGTCACCTCCGGCCGCCAGGCCAGCGCCCGCGGGCACTACGACACCGGTCACCAACTGCTCGTACCCGGCCGCACCTTGAAGGGCGGACACGGCGAGCGGCAGGGCTTCTACGTCCTCAACCTGCTGCGTACCGACAGCGGCAAGGCCCTCCCGGTCGTACGCGGCTGGCTGCCCGGCGACGCCGGCGCCAGGGCCGATACGGCGAAGGTCCCGGCGCCGCCCAAGGGCGAGGTGACGGTGACCGGGGCGCTGCAGGCCTCCGAGAACCAGGGGACCGACGGTGTGCAGGCCGGCGGCGGGCTGCCGAAGGGCCAGCTCGGCATGATCAGCGCGGCGTCGCTGGTCAACATCGTTCCCTACGAGGTCTACGACGGCTGGATCACCCTCACCGAGGCCCAGGCTCCGCTGCGCGCCGTGCCCCCGGCCGCCGCCGAGGGCAGCGGCCTGGACCTCAAGGCGTTCCAGAACCTCGGCTACACCGGCGAGTGGTTCGTCTTCGCGGGCTTCGTCGTCTTCATGTGGTTCCGCCTTTTCCGGCGCGAAGGGGAGGCGGCACGGGACGCGGAGCTGGGGATTTCCGGGGGCTGACCGGCTGCAACCGGCTGCAACCGCCTTGCACCTGGTCAGCGGGTGTATGACCGCTGTAGCCGCAAGGGGGTCGGCGTGCCACGGTAGGCCGTATGGCAGGCAACCACGCGCACCCGCACGGCCATGACCACCCGCCTACCGCCGACCACGGGCACGGCCCCGTGCACGACCACACCCATACCGCCGACCACGGGCACGTCCCCGTGCACGACCACCACCATGCCGGGCGGTGGGCCCGGCTGCGACACCGGCTCGTCCACCTGGTCACCCCGCACAGCCATGCGGCCATGGACAAGGTCGACACCGCGATGGAGAGCTCCCGTGCGGGCATGCGCACCCTCTGGCTCTCGCTGGGCGTCCTCGGCCTGACCTGCGCGATCCAGGCAGTGATCGTGGTGCTGTCCGGGTCCGTGGCGCTGCTCGGCGACACGATCCACAACGGCGCCGACGCCCTGACCGCCGTCCCGCTGGGGATCGCCTTCGTGCTGGGCCGCCGCGCCGCGAACCGCCGCTACACCTACGGCTACGGGCGTGCCGAAGACCTCGCCGGTATCGCCATCGTGCTGACCATCGCCGCTTCCTCCCTCCTGGCCGGCTATGAAGCCATCGACCGGTTGCTGCACCCTCGTGATGTCACACACCTGTGGGCGGTCGCCCTGGCCGCCATGACCGGGTTCGTGGGCAACGAGTGGGTGGCCCGTTTCCGTATCCGCACCGGCCGCCGGATCGGCTCCGCCGCCCTCGTCGCCGATGGGCTGCACGCCCGCACCGACGGTTTCACATCCCTCGCCGTCCTCCTCGGCGCCGGCGGTGCGGCCCTGGGCTGGCGCCTGGCCGACCCGCTCGTCGGTCTGCTCATCACCGCCGCCATCCTCGTGGTCCTGCGCGACGCCGCCCGGGAGGTCTACCGGCGTCTGATGGACTCCGTCGACCCTCAGTTCATCGACACCGCCGAGGCCACCCTGCGCGCGGTGGACGGCGTACGCGACGTCGGGCAGGTCCGCATGCGCTGGATAGGCCACACGCTGCGCGCCGAGGCCGACATCGTCGTCGACTCCCGTCTGACCGTGGTCCAGGCCCATGCGCTCGCCGTCGCCGCCGAACACGCCCTCATCCACGCCGTCCCCCGGCTCACGGCCGCGACCGTCCACACGGACCACACCACCGACGGGACCGACCCGCACGCCGTCCTCGCCCATCACACGGCCGCCTGACGGACGGTGCACCCCGGACGGTCCCCCCGTGCCCTCGGTGCCGGCCGCGTTCTCCGGCACCGAGGGACTGAGCATCGCCCGGGCCGCCCGGGGCGGTCGTCCGGGCCGCGCGGGGCGGTCGTCCGGGCCGCGCGGGGCGGTCGTCCGGGCCGCGCGGGGGCGGTAACTCCCTGGCACTCCCTGCCGCGGGCGCCCTCCTAGCCCTGCGGGTTCTCGCCGCTGATGTAGCGCTCGGCGAAGTCCAGTTCCAGGCGGACCTGCTTGATGCGCTCCTCCACGACGAGGGAGCCGTGGCCGGCGTCGTAGCGGTAGACCTCGTGCGGGTGGCCGCGCTGTTCCAGGCGCTGGACGTAGTTCTCCACCTGGCGGATCGGGCAGCGCGGGTCGTTGACGCCCGCGGAGATGTAGACCGGCGCCCGGACCGCGTCCACATACGTCAGCGGGGAGGAGGCCTCGAAGCGCTCGGGGACCTCCTCGGGAGTTCCGCCCAGCAGGGTGCGGTCCATCGCCTTGAGGGCTTCCATCTCGTCGTTGTACGCCGTGACGTAGTCCGCGACCGGGACCGCCGCCAGGCCCACCGCCCAGGCGTCCGGCTGGGTGCCCAGGCCCAGGAGCGTCAGATAGCCGCCCCACGAGCCGCCCGCCAGCACCAGCCGCGCGGGATCCGCCAGACCCGAGGAGACCGCCCACTCGCGCACCGCGGCGATGTCCTCCAGCTCGATCAGACCGACGCGGTGCTTGAGCGCATCCGTCCAGGCGCGGCCGTAGCCGGTCGAGCCGCGGTAGTTGACGCGGACGACCGCGAAGCCGTGGTCCACCCACGCCGCCGGCGACGAGGCGAAGGCGTCGCTGTCGTGCCAGGTCGGGCCGCCGTGGATGTCGAAGACGGTCGGGAAGGGGCCGTCGCCGGGCGGCTGCTGGACCAGTGCGTGGATACGGCCGCCGGGGCCCTCCACCCAGGCATCCCGCACCGGCACCGACCCGGGCGCCTTCATGCCGGGCGGGTCCAGGACCACCTTGCCGGTCGTCGAGCGGACCTCCGGGGGCTGCGCCGCCGACGACCAGAGGAACTCGACCGCGCCGTCCGGCCGGGCCGTCGCGCCCGAGACCGTACCGGCCGGGGTCTCGACGCGGGTCAGCACCTGGTCGCCCGCGCCGGAGAGCTCATAACGCCACAGCTCGCTGCGCGCCTGGTACTCGTGCTCCACCAGCAGCGCGGAGCCGTCCGGATACCAGTCGGCGCCCACGTCTCCGGGGAGGTCGATCTCCAGCGGCGTCTCCACGCCGGTCAGCGGATCCCAGATCATCGGCTCCCAGCGGCCCCGCCGCTGATGTCCGACCAGCAGCCGGGAGTCGCCGTCCACCGGCGCGAAGCCCATCACCGACAGGCCCAGTTCCTCGGTCCCGCCGTTGGTGTCGTCCAGCTCGGCGACCGTGGAGCCGTCGGGGCGAACGACGCGGATCGCGGAGTGCATGGCGTCGCCGTGCTCGGTGTGTTCGAGGGCGATCAGCGAGCCGTCGTGGGAGAGGTCACCGACGCCCGCAGACTCGCGGTGGCGGTAGATCTCCACCGGGGGCTGCCCCAGCGGGACGACGTGCACCGTCGAGCCGTCCTCGTCCGTCGAGCGGCCCACGACCGCCGTGCCGTCCCGGCCGATCGCCAGGCCGCCGGGGTAGGAGGGGCCGAGGCCGGGGGTGGCGGGCTCGTCCGGGCCGCCGGCGAACGGCTGGCGCATCCAGACGCCGAACTCGTCCCCGTCGGTGTCCGAGAACCACCAGATCCACTCGCCGTCCGGCGACAGCGTTCCGTCCGTCGTGCCGTTCGGCCGGTCCGTGACCTGGCGCTGTCCGCCCGTCGCCCGGTCCCAGGCGTACAGCTCGAAGGTTCCGGTGGCGTTCGAGACGAACAGGGAGCGGTCCGGGGCGTCCTCGGCCCAGTCCGGCAGCCCGATCCGCGGCGCGCGGAAGCGCTTCTCCCAGTCGGGCATCCCCTTGTCCGCTATCGGGGCGGCCGGGCCCGTCGCCGTCGCGGAGGAGCGGGCGGCGTCGGTCGTCGGATGGGTCGGATCGATGGAGCGGTCGGGGCCTGCGGTCGTCTCGTCAGTCATGGGCCCATTCTGCGCCCGGCGCTCGAATCGCGTTGGCGAGGTCGGCAAGGCTGTGGATAACTTCGCGGTATGCGAAGACACAACGGTCCCGACGACTGGCGGGAAGCCAATCGCGCCAGGTGGGACGAGCGCGTGGCCATCCACACCGCGAGTGATTATTACGACCAGGAGAAGTTCCGCCGGGGCCGGGACGTGATCCGCGACTTCGAGGCCGCCGAGGTCGGCGATGTCACCGGCCGGTCCCTGCTCCACCTCCAGTGCCACTTCGGCCAGGACACGCTCTCCTGGGCCCACCGCGGCGCCGCCCGCGTCGTCGGCCTGGACTTCTCCGAACCGGCGATCGACACGGCCCGCGAGCTGGCCGGCGAGCTCGGCTACGGCCCGGACCGCGCGGCGTTCGTCGCCGCCGACGTCTACGACGCCGCCGAGGCCGTCCCGGACGACGCCTACGACATCGTCTACACCGGCATCGGGGCCCTGAACTGGCTCCCGGACCTGGAGCGCTGGGCCGACACCGCCGCCTCGCTGGTCGCGCCGGGCGGGTTCCTCTACCTCGCCGAGTTCCACCCGCTGTGCGATGTGCTGGACGACGAGAGCGGGTCGCGGATCGTGCACGACTACTTCAGCCGGGACGCCTGGGTCGACGAAGTGCCCGGTACCTACACGGACTTCGGCGCGCCGACGGTCCACAACCGCAGCGTCGAATGGCAGCACCCCATCGGGGAGGTCGTCTCGGCCCTGTGCGGGGCCGGTCTGCGCCTTGAATTCCTGCATGAGCACGACATGACGATGTTCCAGCGCTTCGGGGACCTTCGCCGCGGTGACGACGGCTACTACCGGTTCCCCGGGGACCGCCCCCGCATCCCGCTCATGTACTCGCTCAAGGCGAGCCGCCCGCGCTGACCTGCTTGCCGAGCACGAGCGCCGGGATCACGCCGCGGACCGCGGGCACGCACCGGTGCCGCGCCGGACGCCCGCCCGGCACGGCACCGTATGCGTGCGGCTCAGCCCAGCCGCAGCGGCAGCGACGTCAGCCGCCAGGCGCCCGGTGACGGCACGCGCTCCAGTTCGTCCGGCGCGACGGCCAGGGACACGTCGGGGTAGCGCGTGAACAGCTTGCCGAAGGCGACCTCGCCCTCCTGCCGGGCGAGCGAGGCGCCCAGGCAGTAGTGCGGCCCGTGGCCGAAGCCCACGTGGTTCTCGGCGTGGCCGGCGGGGTGCCGGGTCAGATCGAGGCGGTCCGGGTCGGTGTAGTGGCGCGGGTCGTAGTTCGCGGAAACCAGGACGAGTTGGACGACGTCGCCCTTGGCGATCCGGGTACCGGCGACGTCGATGTCCTCGGTGGCGTACCGCACCTGGGTCATCTGCACCGGCCCGCACCAGCGCATCAGCTCATGGACGGCGCGCGGGAGCAGGCCCGGGTCGTCCTTGAGCAGGCGCAGCTGGTCGGGGTGGGTGAGCAGCGCGGTCGTGCCGTTGCCGATGAGGTGCGCGGTGGTCTCGTGACCGGCGAGCACGAGGGTGAGGACCATCGTGACCATCTCGACGTCGCTGAGCCGGCCGCCGTCGTCGTCATGGGTCCGGATCAGCTCGCTGAGCAGGTCGTCGGTGAGCGCTTTGCGCCGTTCGCGGATCAGCTCGTGGATGTGGTCGATCATCTCCGTGAAGGCCCGGCCCAGCTGTTCCGGCTGGAGGGAGACGAACGCCGCTCCCCACCTGCGCCACTGGGGGCGGTCCGCCTCGGGGATGCCGACCAGTTCGCAGATGACGGTGATCGGCAGCGGGTAGGCGAAGTGCCGGATCAGATCGACGACGCCGTCCTCGGCGTGCTCCGGCAGCCGGTCCAGCAGCTCGTCGGTTATCTGCTCGACGCGCGGCCGCAGATCGGTGATCTTCCGTGCGGTGAAGGCCCGGGAGACCAGGCGGCGGAGCCGGGTGTGATCGGGGGCGTCGTTGTTGAGGATCGAGCCGGTCATGTAGATGTGCAGGTGCTCGGGCAGGCCCATGGACTCCAGCAGCCGGTCCCTCGGGTTGTCCCCGGGCGCGCGGTCCAGGGCCGGGTGGACCGGGTTGGTCACGAACCGTGGATCGCGCAGGACCTGGCGGACCTCCTCGAAGCGGGTGACGAACCACACCGGGGTGTCGTCGAAGAACCGTCCGCGGACGACCGGGCCCTGCTCGCGCAGCGCGCCGTAGCCGCCGAACGGGTCGTTGACCAGGGCCGGTTCCATCACATTCGGCTCACCCGGGTGTTTCCCCACGTGCTCGGCGAACGGAGAGGTGGTTAATTCCGACATCTTTCGTTCTCCTCAGGTTGGGAGGTCGGTCTGGAGTCAGGGTGGGACTCGACGTCAGCTGCGCACCTGCCGGCGCATCTCCTGGGTTCGCAGCTCCGCCAGCTGCTCGTAGAGCGCGATGATCTCGGGCGCGGCCGCGGCGGCCGCGCGTACGGAGTCGGAGTCGGGGGCCGGGCAGGAGGCCGGATCGGATGCGGCCGGGGTCTCCAGCGCGCTGCGGACCGTTCGGGCGAGGATGTCCGCCCGTACCTCCGGGGTGTCCGGGGCACGGTCGTAGATCAGCGCTTCGGTCGTGAAGAAGCCGGTGATGATGGCCAACAGGGCGTACCGCTGGTGGTGGACGTCGGTGTCGTCGCGCACCAGCCCGTGTGCGCGCAGCACTTCGAGATGGCGGCACAGCGCCCGGTCGCCGTGCGCGATCAGCTCCGCGAACTCCTTCTTGGCGGTGTCGTTGAGCCGGCCGAGTATGTCGGAGTCGTCGGTGTAGAGGGCCCGCAGCACCGGATCGCCCGGGTTGCCCAGGATGTCGCGGAAGACCCCGCCGACCATCCGGCTCGGCAGGATCTCCAGCGGGTCGGCGCGCATCCGGTCCAACTGGACCTGCTGGCTTCGGGACTGCGCCTTGAGCATGACGGCCAGGAACAGGGCGTCCTTGGTCTTCCAGTGCAGATAGACGGTGCCCTTGCCGACCTTGGCGCGCCGGGCGATCTCCTCGATCGTCACCCGGCCGTACCCCCAGGCCAGCAGCAGCTCCGCCGCCGCCTCCAGGATGCGCTCGGCACGCTCCGCCCGTTCCACGGTCCCCCCTCCGCTGTCGTGACCAGATTTCGAATCCGGTCACACAGTCAAAGCTAGGCCGCGCGGCGCAAGGGGGTAAGTCGGTTTCCGGCCAGGCGAGTTGGCCGGACGCGCGGTCCGGCCGCGGCTCAGTCGCGGCTGAAGCGGCGCAGTACGCCGGTCAGGAGGACCACGGCCAGCAGGGCGGCGGAAGCCACGAGCGTCATCGGCGCCTGGACGGCGGCCGGTTCGCTGCCGTCCCGCAGCGCGCCCATGAAGTCGAAGACGGGCAGGCCGTTGGCGACCGAGTACCACAGCGGCACATAGACCGCCTGGAAGAGGCGGTGGGTGCGGCTGACGGTGCCCAGGGCCAGCGCGAGGGACGGGATGAACAGGGCGCCGCCGCACCAGCCGGCCAGACCGGGCCCGTCGGCGGCGGCGATCAGACGGATCAGGGGGCCGGCGCCGGCCACGACGGTGACGGTCAGGCCCGCGGCCCATTCGGCCAGGACCCGGCGGCGCACCGCGGGGTAGGCGCCGAGCATGCCGCCCACGCCGTGTTCATGGCGCTGGGTGCCCAGCCGGGACCAGATCAGCACCGGCCAGATCCAGGCCAGCGGCAGCATGACGCGGACGACGCCGTGCAGCGTGGCGGCGCCCATCGCGCACAGGAAGAGCAACGCGGCACCCAGCCACCACCACCAGCGCACGCCCTGCAGCAGGATGCGGACCTCACCGGCCCACAGCCGCAGGGTCACCGCGCCCGGCTGCGGGCGGGTGCGCAGCACCGTGGCGACGGCCGGCCCGGACCCGGCGGCGCAGCGCCCCGCCTCGTCGACGAAGACCGCCCGGCCGGCGCCGTCGGCCGGGGTCTGGTGGCCGTCGGCCGGCCGGTGCCGGCGGCCGCGCGAGGGGTCGAAGCGGCCGAACCACAGCGCCGGCAGCATGGCGAGGGCGACGGCGGACAGCAGCAGCGTCAGCCGGCCCAGCACATAGCCGGCGGTGGGGGAGAAGCCGTGCCAGGTGAAGAGCTCAAGCGGCTTGTCCAGGTAGGTCAGGCCCAGGCTGAACGCCCCGCTGACGTCGGCGTGCTGGGCGGTCAGGTCGGCGTACATCGATCTGGCGACGCTGTTGACGCCGATGCCGTCCAACGGCAGCCCGGGGCCCTGTCCGGCCGTGGAGACCACCAGCCATCCGCAGAACCACAGGATGGTGCCGACGCCGGTGCGCAGCAGCGGCAGCGACTCGAAGAGCAGGGCGAAGGCGGCGGTCAGCGCCACCAGCGGCAGCGCGATCACGACGAACGGCTGCCACAGGGCGAACAGGTCGACGTCGCGGGACTCGCCGCGCGCCAGCTGCATCACCAGGGCGGTGACCGCGAGCACGCCCAGCATGGAGGAGAGCAGCAGCAGATTGCTGAGGAACTTGCCGAGCAGGTACGCGGTGGTGCGCAGCGGGGTCGCGGCGAGCAGCTGGCCGACGCGGGTGCCGCGGTCGCGCTCGATGGAGTTGCGGACGAGGGAGAAGCCGCCGAGGCTGATCCACAGGCCGGCGGCCAGCGCCGTCACCATGCCGACATAGGCGCTGTTGTAGACCCCGCGGTGATCACCGAGCTGCATGATCATCCAGGTGGCGTCCGAGTCCGGCACCGCGACATACCCCAGGGCGACGGCCGCGGCCAGCACGGCCAGATACGCGGGACGGCGTACCCGGTCGCGGAAGTCGGCCAGCGCGAGCCCGGTGAGCGTCCGGAGCATCGTCACACCGCCCCTGCCCGCTGCGGCCGTTCGCCGAAGCCAGGGGCGGGCCGGCCGCCCTCGGACCGCCGGATGATGCCGAGGTAGGCGTCCTCCAGGTCGGGCGTCAGCGGCACCGCGCCCTCGTACGGCAGCTCGTCGGACAGCAGCCGGATCCGTACGCCGTCGGTGGTGCGCACCAGCCGGCTGACGGTGTACCGCGCCTGCACCGCCGGTACGGAGGACGGATCGACCAGTACCTCCCACACCTGGCCGGCCACCGAGCGCAGCAGGTCCTCGGGGGTGCCGCGGCGCTGCAGCCGGCCACCGGCCAGCACCGCGATGTCGGAGGCCACCGACTCGACGTCGGAGACGATGTGGGTGGAGAGCAGCACGGCCTTCTCGGCCGCCAGCTCGCTGAGCAGGTTGCGGAACCTGACCCGCTCCTCGGGGTCGAGCCCCGCGGTCGGCTCGTCCACGACGATCACCTGCGGGTCGGCGAGCAGCACCTGGGCGATGCCGACCCGGCGCAGCATCCCGCCCGAGTACGTGCCCAGGGGGCGCTTGACCGCCTCGGTCAGATTGACCAGCTCCAGGAGCTCGTCGACACGGGCCCTGGCGGTCCTGGCCGAGACGCCCTTGGCGGCGGCCAGGTACCGCAGGAATTCGCGGGAGGTCAGGTTCGGGTAGACCCCGAAGTCCTGCGGGAGGTAACCGAGCGCCCGGCGCAGCGCGTCGGGCCTGGCCACCGCGTCCTCGCCGTGGAAGAGGAGCCGGCCGGCGGTGGGGCGGGTGACGGTGGCGGCGATGCGCATGAGGGACGACTTGCCGGCGCCGTTGGGGCCCAGCAGGCCGAGCATGCCGGGCCCCAGGCGCATCGTCAGGTCGTCCACGGCGCGTTTGCCGCCCTTGTAGACCTTGGTGATGCCGACGAGTTCGAGCATGATCAGCGCTTTCCGCTCGGGATCCGCTCGCCGTCCTTGGTCACCGCGACGCCCTTGGGGACCTCGACCTCGAACCGGGCGTCACAGATGGCGATCCCGCTGCATCCGGCGTCGATGTCGAGGGTGTCGCCCTTGAGGACCCAGGTCAGGTGCTCGCTGCCGGCGGCCGCGTCGAACCAGCGGGTGACCTTGATGTCCGCGCGGTCGGCGGCGACGACCTTGGTGGCGACCTCGTGCGTGGTCAGCCTGAGGGCCTTGCCGGCGTACGCGAAGGTCTTCGACTCGGGCTTCGCCTTCGAGGCGTCCACGGAGCAGCCGGTGAGGCCGAGGGCGGCGGCGACGGCCGCCGCCGCGACGACGAGTGCGGCGGGCCGCTTCGGGATGGCGCCTGAGAACATCGATTCCTCCAGAGGTGCGGGATGGTGCACTGCGGAGAGAATCGCGTTTCCCGGCGGCCCCCACATCTGCCGATCGGCAGATATCGGCTCAGCGGATTGCCGGCGCCGGCAGCAGGCATCTGACCCGCCAGCCGGGGCCGTGCGGGCCCGCCTCCAGCGTGCCGCCCAGCGCGCCGACCCGTTCGTCCAGGCCCGCCAGTCCGGTGCCGCCGCCCCGCCGGGCGCCACTGGGCGCGGCGGCCCCCGCGTCGTCGGTCACCGAGACCTCCACGGCCCGGTCGGCGGTCCGTCCGGCGAACACCTCGACCCGGCCGGCCTGCGGGGCGTGCCGCCGTACGTTGGTCAGCGCCTCCAGCACCACCCGGTACGCGGTGTCCCCGGCCTCCCGCGAGAGGGCGCCGGCCACCTCGTCCTCCAGGTCCAGCGCCACCTCGGCGGCGGCCATGGACGAGAAGCGGCCGACGAGCTCGGGCAGGTCGGCCAGGCCGTGGAGCCGGGTGGGGGGCGGCTCGCCCCACTTGCGGCCGTCCGCCTCCCGCAGCGTGGCCACCATCTGGTCCATGGAGTCCAGGGCCCGCAGTCCGGCCTTCTCGATGCGTTGCAGCAGGTCCCGGTGCTCCGCGCCGCCGGCGTCCGGGCCGAGCTGGCCCGCCTGTGCCTCCAGGACGATGCCGGTCACCTCGTGGGCGACGAAGTCGTGCAGATCGCGGGCCACTTCGAGGCGCTGCTCGCGCCGGGCCTGCACCACGGCCCGTGCGCGGCGGTTGTCCAGCGACCGCAGATACAGCCCGATGCCGGTCGCCACGGCGGCCGGGAACAGGGCCACGGAGGCGGCGAAGACCGACTCCTTGAGCCCGGTCTGGGGCGCGTACAGGGTGAAGCGCAGCGGCAGCAGGATCGCGGCGGCCCCGGTCAGCGGGCCGGTGAACGCCACGCGGGGGGCAGGGAGATGGCGTACCACCCGCTCCAGCAGGACGAGCAGCGCGACCGTCTCGAACGGGTACCACAGGAGCACCAGGCCCGGCTGCCCGAAGGAGGCGGCGTCCACGGCGAGGGAGAGCAGCGCGGCGCCGCCGGCCGCCCGTCCCAGCGAGATCCGCCCGGCCGGCCGGGCCAGGATCGCCACGGTCAGGGTCACCGCGGCCATGACCGCCGGCGGATAGGCGCTCGGGGGAGATATGACGGCGGGGAGGAGCATTGCCGCCGCGGCCACCCCGGCCCAGCGGCCGCGCCTTTGCCGGGGAGGAATGTCGTCATCCATGGACCGAGGCTACGCACCTGCCCCAGAGGGGCCCGGGGTCTGCCCGGTGGCATATCCCAGCTCCCAGGCCCGTACCGCGACCCCGACCCGATTGCGTACCTGGAGTTTCCGCTGAATGCTGGCGACATGGGTCTTGACCGTGCCCGCCGAGATGAACAACTCGCGGGCGATATCGGAATTGGTCTTGCCCTCGGCGACCTTCCCGGCGATCTCCACCTCGCGTTCGGTCAGCACCGAGTCGCGCTGCCGCCGGGGCCGCCGGCCGGCCGTCGGACCGGTGACGTGCTGCAGCAGTCGCACCGTGACGGAGGGGCTGATCAGGCTGTCCCCGGCCATCGCCGCCCGGACCGCCTCCACCAGCAGCGTCGGCCCCGACCGCTTGAGCAGAAAGCCCGAGGCACCGAAACGCAGCGCGGGGTAGACGTATTCGTCGAGGTCGAAGGTCGTCACGATCACGATGCGGACGGGGTGGGGCGCGGCGGGGTCGGCTAGGCGGCGGGTCACCTCCAGACCGTCCATCCCCGGCATACGGATGTCCACCAGCGCGACATCCGGGGCGAGTGTGCGCCCCAACTCCACGGCGTCCACGCCGTTCGTCGCCTCGCCGACCACTTCCATGTCGGGCTGGGTCTCCACGATGCGCCGTATTCCCCGACGGACCATCTCCTGGTCGTCGGCGATCAGTAGACGAATAGTCACGGGCGGGAATTCTGCCGTACGGCGGGGCGGACGAGCCGGGGGCGGCCTTCGCCCACGCTGCCGGGCGGTCTCCGCACGCGCCCCCGGGAGGTCTCCGCCCACGCCGCAGGGCCACGCCCCGGGCGCCCTTCGCGCAGGTCGCCACAGCGGCCGTCAACTGCCGTCAACTGCCGTCGCTGAATGGGAAGTTACTGGTGAAACGGGGATCGAGCTGTGCCACAGTAGGGATCCGGCGCCCGTTCCCCGGGCGCACAGTTGCTGATCGGGGGAAAATGATCACTGGTAGCGAGACACCACTCCCTGGCTGGCGCGGAGGCGACGGGAACGCCGCCTACCTGGACAAGACGCTGCGCTATCAGCCCATCGAACTCGCCCTCAACGAGAGCGTCAGCGCGAAGACGATCTTCTTCCTGTGGCTGCGGGCCGCCGTCGCCGCAGTCGTCGTCGGCGCGATCCCCGCCTTCATCGGCATCGTCTCGCTCCTGTCCGGCATGGGCCAGGAATCCTCGGACCCCTTCGGCTACGGCGGGTCCGGCGACAGCGGTTCCAGCTCCAGCTCCGGAACCGGCTGGCTGGCGTTCGCCCAGCTCGCCTCCTTCGCCGTCTTCTGGATCGTCCTGCTGGCGTCTCGGCTGCCCGAGCCGGTCGCCGAGTGGCGGGTGCTGCTGGCCGACCGCCCCGACCGGGCCTCCGCGGTCTACGCGACGATCACGCAGACGCTCGGCTCCCGCCGCTACCCCCTCACCGCCAGGGGCCACGGCACCCGCATCACCCTCAACGACCCTCCGTACACCGCCTATGTCTCCGTCTTCAACTACGGCAGCAGCCTCTACCTCGGCTGGATGATGTGGCGTTCGCGCCGCGGTACGGAGCTGATGGGCCAGTTCCTCGGTGACTTCTTCCGCGGGCTCAAGGGCGACAACGCCATCGAGCACCAGATGCTGCGCAGCGAGGGCGCCCGCGCCATGCGGGAGGCCGTTCACCTCGCCTGCCGCGAGGGCTTGATGGTGGCCGTCGACGGGACGCCGGTGGCGCCCGCACCGGCCGCGCAGCCGGCCGTGGGCGGCACCCCGCCGCCGCCCGCCGTCCCGCCCGTCGTACCGCCCGCCCCGACCAAGCTGCCGCAGCAGCCCGGGGAGGCGCAGACCCGGCCCGCAGGTGGGGCCGACACCACCGGATGAGCGTCCTGGCCACCAACGGGCCCTCGGGAGCATGGGCCTGGGCCGGGCTCCGGCTCGAACCGGAACCGGCGATGTCCGAGAGCGGCGCGCACATCGGCCTGCCCGAAGCCCAGCGGCGCATCGAGGCGGCCACCCTCGAACAGGTCTGGCTGTCGCGGCAGTGGCAGCCGGACGGACGCGCCTTCGAGCTGCGCTACGCCACCGAGCCGGGCGGCGGTGTGAGCTGCACGCTGCTGTGCCGGACGCACGGCCCCGACGGCCGCTCCGCTTCGGCCGCCGCCCTCGCCCTGCGCGACGCCCTGGCGGACACCCCCCGGCACGTACGGGCCGCCCCCATCGAGGACGCCGCCGAACTGCACACCGTGCTGGTCCCCTTCGCGCAGCCCCCCGCCGGCCTCGCCGAGGTCCGCAAGCGCCTCTCCTGGTCGTGGCTGCAGCGCCGCGACACCGACTTCCCGCTCGGAGTGGCCTTCACCCCGCTGCTCGGGGAGGCGGTGAGCTGGGAACCGGTGTGGGAGGCGCTGGTCCGCGCGGACACCCGCACGGTGGTCGGCGTCTTCCTGGAGCCGTACGCACCACCGCAGCAGCTGCTCTCCTACCTCGGCTACCTGACCCAGGAGTACGGCAGGCTCGCCCAGCCGGGTCAGCCCAGCCCGGTGTTCACCCAGTACATCGCGCCCGATCCGTTCGCCCAGCGGGCGGCCGGCCTCTACCGTGACGCGCTGACCGCCTGCTCGGGCCGCACCTACCGCCTGCGCATCTCCCTGGCCGGCACCGGACCGGCCCCCCTCCCGCTCGCCGAACTGATCGCGGCGACCGTCGCCCCGTCCACCGCCGCCCCGTCCACCGCCGCCCCCTCCGTCGTCCCGCCGTCCACCGCGGGGGCCGGCGGCGCGGTGGCCCGTGCGGTGCCCCCGCACGAGACGGCGGCCGCGTGGGCCGCCCTCACCGGCCTGCAGCACACCTGGCTGGACACCACCTACCGGCAGGAGGCGCCGCAGCCCCTGGGCGGCTGGGAGCAGATCCTCGCCGACCTCGTCGACGTACCGCAGGCCTCGGCCGCCTTCCGCTTCCCGTACGAAATCCCGGGCCGCCCACCCCTGTTCACCACGGCCCGCCGCTCCGCCCCCACCCCCGGCACCAGCCCCGCCCCCGCCCCCGGCCACGACCCCTACGCCCCGAACTTCTGACCCCGCCCGCCCCGACCACCCTTCCCCACCCCTGAAACCACCCTGCCCTGACACCCGGAGCACGCCCACCATGAACCCCACCCCCAACACCTCTCTCACCACCCCCACCCCTCCCACCATCACCTTCGCCTTCGACGGGGAGGCGGAGGAGGCCGACGCCCTGGCCCAGTCCCTCGCCGACTGGCTGAACGACGACGAGGACCTCAGCGGCTCGACCCGGCTGCGCATGATCCCGCCGGCACCGGGCCACCAGGGCGGCCTCGCGGACGCCGCGGAGGTGCTGGGCGCGGTCGGCCCGGTGCTGGAGGCGCTGGTCGGCGGGGTGGCGGTCTGGCTCGCCCAGCGCTGCCGCTCCCGTCGGGTCAGCTTCAAGGTGACCCGGCCCGACGGCACCGGCATCGAGCTCTCGGCGGGCAACCCCGAGGACGCCGCCGCCGTGGAGAAGCAGTTGCGCACGTTCCTGGAGCCCGGTCCCGGTGACCCTCGCTGAACACCCGGCCGCCCGCCCGGTGCCCTGGCCGCCGGTGGTCCCCTCGCCCCGGCGGTCGGCCGCCGTCCTGGTGGGCACCGCGACCCACGTCGTACCGAGCACCCTGCCGCCGCTCCCCCAGGCCTCGGCGAGCGTCACCGAGCTGGCCGACGCGCTCACCGGCCCGCCGGGCGTCTTCGACCCCGGCGCCGTACACCGCCGGGTGGACCCGCAGACCGCATCCGATGTCTTCCGGCTCCTCCCCGCGCCCGCCGGCGAGCAACTCGACGTCCTCCTCTTCTACTTCGCCGGCCACGGGCTGCGGGGCGTGGACAACCGGCTCTGCCTGGCCCTGCCCGGTTCGGTGGACGACGGCCGCCGCACCGAGCGCACCTCACTGCCCGTCGCCACCGTCTTCCAGGCCATGCGCCAGGTACGTGCCGAGCACAAGGTCGCCGTCCTCGACTGCTGCTTCGCCGGCCGGGCCCTGGACGCGGCCGACGCGTCCGACATCCACGTACTGGCCGCCGCGGGCCGTGCAAAACGGGCGTACACCCCCGATGGCCACACCCGCACCGGCTTCACCACCGCACTCCTTAGCCTGCTCACCGAAGGAGTGCCGGACGGCCCCGAGCACCTCGACCTCACCACGCTCTACCGGCACCTGTCCGTCACCCTCCAGGCCGCCGGCCTCCCCGAGCCCCTGCAACGCGCCTTCGGCACCACCGGCGACCTCGCCCTCTTCCGCAACCCCGCCCACGGCACCGCGCACACCCGCCAGGGCCTGCTCGCCCGCGCCCGCTTCGCCGAACAGGTCAAGGCCCTAGGGCTGCAAGGACGCCCCAGACGCACGGCCCAGGCGGCCCACCTCTTCGAGGCCATCGCCCACGACGCCGCCGCCCACCTCGGCCCCGTCGACCCCGACACCCTCCGCTACCGCCACGTCCACGCCTCCACCACCGGCGAATCCGGCGACCCCCACAAGGCCTGCACCCTCCTGGAACAAACCCTCACCGACTGGCAACCCCTGGCCCCACCCGACGACCCGGCCCTCTCCGCGGCCCGCTCCAGCCTCAAGTACTGGCGCAGCAACGCGCCTGCGTGACATCGGGCAGACGGGCAGACGCATCCGGCGGTCGGTCGGATCTCTGCACCTGGGTCGGCGGCCGGTGGCTCGACTCCGTGACTCAGCTCACGTCCGATGCAGTGCCGGCAGGCAAGAACGCGACCCCTGAAGGAGCGTCAGAGCGAGAAACCCGGCGAGCACGACCCCAAGATCCACTCCCCGCCCACCCCGCAGCGGCTCCACAACGCATCAGGCCCGGCTTCCGTTTCCGGAAACCGGGCCTGACCTGCTACTTCTCAGTCGGGGTGGCGGGATTTGAACCCACGACCTCTTCGTCCCGAACGAAGCGCGCTGCCAAGCTGCGCTACACCCCGAAGCAACGAGCTCTACTTTAGCGGACTGATCCCCGTAGGCGAAATCCGGTTGTTGTGGCGCCGGGGAGAGGGCCTGACCTGGTCGATCGCGAGGGCGATCAAGGGGAGGAGGCAAGCGGCGAGGGCGATGGCGAGGGCAGTGGACGCGGTGGGGGAGGGGGCGGCAGTGAGGGAGGGGGCGGTGAGGGCGAGGCAGAGGAGGGGGTAGGCCGGCCACTGCCAGGCGTAGGGGAGGCGGAAGTGGCGAGCGGGGGTGAGGAGAAGCCAGTCGGCGACGGTGGCGAGGGGGGTGAGCGTGAAGAGGAGGAGGTGGGAGATGGCTTGGGCGGTGGTGGGGGCGGCGGTGCCGGGGAGCGTGAAGGAGGTGGGGGTGCCGGCCGGGAGGAGGGGGAGGCAGTGGTGGACGAGGGCTGCGAGGCAGACGTAGGAGAGGAGGGCGCCGGTGAGGCGGGGGCTTACGGGGCGGCGACCGGTCCAGGCGCGGTGGGCGGAGCAGAGGGAGACCAGGGCCAGGGCGAGGGCGGTCTGTGCGGTGAAGGATGCGGCCAGGCGGGCGGGGGTGGGTGTGCTGAGGGCCGCGAGGAGGAGGCCGGAGAGGGCGCCCGTGGCGAGGAGGAGGCGGAAGGCGCCTGCGAGGGGGCGGCGGATCGTGGGGGCTACGGCTGCGGCCGGGGTGCGGGCGGCGGCGCCGGCCGGGCCGGTGGCGTGGCGCGTGGACTGCGAGGTCCGGGTGGGGTCGGACATTCCTCCACGTTAGGGGGGTGACGGACGGAAACAGGGGAGGGGTGGGGGATGCCGGGGGGAGCCCCCACCGGTGGGTCCTTCGGCCTGACCCGTCCGGCCAGGCCTGCCCCTGCGCCCGGGGGCCCGGGGTGTCCGGGGTGGCAGGGGCGTCGCCGACCGTTCCTACGCCTACGCCTGCGCCGTCAGCGTCAGCAGCGTCGCCTCCGGGGGGCAGGCGAAGCGGACCGGGGTGTAGCGGTTGGTGCCGCAGCCGGCGGAGACGTGGAGGTAGGAGGTGCGGCCTGCGGAGGTGTGGGTGGAGAGGCCCTTGACGCGGTCGGTGTCGATGTCGCAGTTGGTGACCAGGGCTCCGTAGAAGGGGATGCAGAGCTGGCCGCCGTGGGTGTGGCCGGCCAGGATCAGCGGGTAGCCGTCGGCGGCGAAGGCGTCCAGGGAGCGCAGGTAGGGGGCGTGCACCACGGCCAGGGAGAGGTCGGCGCCGGATTCCGGGCCGCCGGCCACCTCGGCGTAGCGGTCGCGCTTGATGTGCGGGTCGTCCAGACCGGTCAGGGCGACCTCGACGCCCTCCAGCTTGAGGCGGCCGCGGGCGTTGGACAGGTTGACCCAGCCGGCCGTGTCGAAGGCGTCGCGCAGCTCTTCCCACGGGTTGTGGATGGCGCCCACGACGGGGGCGTTTCCGTTGAGGCCGTGCCGTCCCTGGACCCGTTCGAGCAGGTAGCGGGCGGGGTTGCGCAGCTTGGGGCCGTAGTAGTCGTTCGAGCCGAAGACGTACGCGCCGGGGAACTCCATCAGCGGGCCGAGCGCGTCCAGCGTCTCGGGGACGCCCTCGGGGTCGGAGAGGTTGTCACCCGTGTTGATGACGAAGTCGGGGCGCAGCCCGGCGAGCGACTGGAGCCAGCGCTGCTTCTTGCGCTGTCCGCCGACCATGTGGATGTCGGAGACCTGGAGGACGCGCAACGGACGCATGCCACGGGGGAGTACGGGCACCGTGACGCGTCGCAGGCGGAAGGAGCGGACTTCGAAGCCGGCGGCGTAGGCCAGGCCGGCCGCGCCGACTGCAGTCAGGGTCAGGGGTACTCCGTATCGCGCGCGCATGGACCCATCGTTGCAGAGTGGCGATGGTCCCTGCAGGCAGGGCGAGGGCCGGGCGGGGCGGGGGCCTCCGCGGGCCGGGCCGAGCCGGGCTGGGTGTGGCCTCTCAGGGGCGGGGGGTCTGTGGCCTTCCCCTCGCGGGGCGGGGCAGGGTCTCCCTCCGTGGCTGAGGCGGGGCTCGGGAGGAAAAGGCGCGGCGGTTGTCGGTGGGGCGGGGCATACTCGACGGCATGACCACGCTCAAGTCCAAGCTGCAGGACGACCTCACCGTCGCGATCAAGGCGCGCGATGAGCTGCGCTCCTCCACCCTCCGTCTCACCCTGACCGCGATCCAGAAGGAAGAGGTCGCGGGCAAGGAGGCGCGTGAGCTGTCCGACAGCGAGGTCGAGAAGATCATCACGCGGGAGGCGAAGAAGCGCCGGGAGGCTGCGGACGCCTTCGACCAGGGCGGCCGTGCCGAGCAGGCCGAGCGCGAGCGCGCCGAGGGCGAGGTGCTCGCCGACTATCTGCCCAAGCAGCTGACCGACGACGAGCTGGAGCAGCTGGTCGCGGCGGCGGTGGCGGAGGCCAAGGGCGCCGGCGCCGAGGGGCCACGGGCGATGGGTGCCGTCATGAAGATCGTCAACCCGCAGGTGGCGGGTCGCGCCGAGGGCGGCCGGGTGGCCGCGGCGGTGAAGAAGCTGCTGGCCGGCTGAGCCGCCGGAGGAAAGTCCGGACGGACGTCCGGATGAACGTGAAGTCTTGAGGGAAGGACGAGGGGCGCCCCCGCTGCTGGGGGCGCCCCTCGTCGCGCTCACTGCCCTGCCCTGACCTGCCCTGTCCGGCCACATGGGCTGGCCGTACGGCCTGTACGGACGGCTCGCACGAGCCTGTCACGACGACCTGCTCCGGCCACCGGCCCGCTAAGACCACCGGCCTGCTACGACCGCCGACCTCCGACCTGCTAGGCCACCGGCCTCCTGCGGCCCAACCAGTGGCCGCGGCCGCGACCCTGTGCCCAACTCGCCCGCTACCAACCCCCGTTGCCGCCACCCAGGAAGTCGGGCCAGTCCGGGATGTCCCAGCCGCCGCCCGGCTTGTCGTCGCCGCCGCCGTGGCCCCGTCCGGGCTTGTCCTTGTCGCGGCCCTTGCCGTCGTCACCCTGGCCCTTGTCCCTGTCCTTGGCGGGGTCGCCGACCGGGACGGTGGGCAGGGCGGGGGCAGGCCGGCCGGCCAGGGCTCCGGTCATCGCGTCGCGCCAGATGGGGCCGGGGGTGTCGGCGCCGTAGACCTTGTCGTGCGGGACGCCGCCGATGGTGATGTTGTACATCTTGCGCTTGTGCTGGGGGTCGCCGACCCAGACGGCGCCGGCCGCGTTCGGGGTGTAGCCGACGAACCAGGCGGCGTAGCGGCTGTCGCTGGTGCCGGTCTTGCCGGCGCTGTCGCGGCCCTGGAGACCGGCCTGCTTGCCCGTGCCGTCCTCGACGACGCCCTTGAGGAGGGTGTTGATCGTGTCCGCGGTCCTCTTGGACATCGCGCTGCGGCAGCTCGTCTGCGGGACCTTCAGCGCCCGGCCCCGCGCGTCGGTGATCGACTCGATGGCCACCGGCGAGCAGTACTCCCCGCCGTTGGCGAAGGCGGCGTAACCGGAGGCCATCGTCAGCGGCGACGTCTCCTGCACGCCGAGCGTCATCGACGGAACTTGCTGCAAGGGCTTGCCGTCCGCCCGCTCGATGCCCATCTTCTGGGCCATCTTGACCGCGGGGCAGATGCCCATGTCGCTGATCAGCTGCACGAAGTAGGTGTTGACCGACTTCGCGGTCGCCTCCTTCATGCCGTACGGGCCGACCTCCCGCTTGTTCTCGTTCTGGGTGGTGTCGGCGGGGGAGCCCCGCCACTCCCCCTCGCAGGTCTGCACCGGGCTCGGATACGGCATCCGGTACGGCGAGGAGTACTCCTGCTCGGGGCTGGTCCCCTGCTCCAGCGCGGCCGCCGCGATCACCGGCTTGAAGGTCGAACCGGGCTGGTAGCCGGCGCCGCCGCCCATGTTGTTGTCGACCGAGAGGTTGAGCACGGTCTGGTTCTCGCCGAAGCCGTACGGGCGGGACTGGCCCATGCCGAGGATCTTGCCGGTGCCCGGCTCGACGATGGTGGCGGCGGTGGCGACCGGGTCGTCCTCGTAGACGTGATCGTTTACCGACGCCTGGATCGACTTCTGGGTCTGTGGATCGAGGGTGGTGCGGATGGTCAGCCCGCCCTTGTCCCAGCGCTTCAGACGCTCCTTGCGGTTCTTGCCGAAAGCCTTGTCACTGAGAAAGACCTTGCGGATGTAGTCGCAAAAGAAACCGGCGCCGTCGGTGGCCGTGATGCAGCCGTTCTTCGGACGGCTGACCGCCAGCTTGATCGGCTTCTTGGCGGCCGCGTCGGCCTGCGCCTGGGTGATGTTCTTGAGGTCGGCCATCCGCTGCAGCACGGTGTTGCGCCGCCGGGTGGCCTCCTGCGGGGCATTGACCGGGTCGTAGCGGCTCGGCGACTGGACGATGCCGGCCAGCAGCGCCGACTCCTCCAGGTTCAGATCCTTGGCGTGCTTGCTGAAGTACCGCTGGGCGGCCGCCTCGATGCCGTAGGCCTGCTGCCCGAAGAAAGTGATGTTGAGGTAGTTCTGCAAGATCTTTCGCTTGCCCAGCTTCTCGATCTGGATCGCATACTTGAGCTCTTTGATCTTGCGGCCGATCGTCTGCTGGGTGGCCTGCGCGACCTTGGTCTGGTCGTTGCCGGCCTCCTCGACGAAGACGTTCTTCACATACTGCTGGGTCAGCGTCGAGGCGCCCTGGGAGACACCGCCCGACTGGGCGTTCTTGTTGAGCGCGCGCAGGATGCCCTTCATGTCGATGGCGCCGTGCTGATAGAAGCGCGCGTCCTCGATCGCGACGATCGCCTTCTGGATGTACGGCGACATGTCCTTGAGGCCGATGACCGTGCGGTCGCGGGAGTAGACCTTGGCGATCTCGCCGCCCTTGGCGTCCAGAATGGTGGTCCGCTGGCTGAGCGGCGGGGTCTTGAAGTTCGCCGGGATGTCGTCGAAGCCCTCGACGGATCCCTTGGCCGTGAGGCCCAGCGCCCCGGCCGCCGGGAGCGCGAGCCCGGCGAGCACCGCTCCGGCCAGGACGCTGACACCGAGGAACTTGGCGGCTTGCTGCGTCTTGGACAGACCCCCGCCATCGCGCTTCTTAGGCATGGGGGCAGCCTACGTTCTCATTCGCCGGACAGGGGCGCACCTGTTCGCTTAGCCTGTCCTCAGCTGACACAGCCGAAGAGTTACGCCCCAGTTCGTCAACCCCTCCCCCCGCGCGGATCCACCCCCACGTGCCCGTGTGTGCGACAGAAACCCCGCGTCAACCCGGTGAAGTGTCCTGCCTTGTGAGTTAAGTGACACATGTCGTCCGGTCACTCCGTTGGGTGATCTGCCGCGTACGCATAGTCCGTTCGGGCCATTCAAGATTGGGCCCGAAGGGGGTGTTGCGCCCTGCTCGCCTTCCGTAACGTCCTCAACTGGCAACGGTGAATATGCCGATTGCCGCCGTGGGGGAGCCTCGATTCGGGAGAGGACGGCGCCAGCATGGGCTGGGTAACCGACTGGAGTGCACAGGCAGCCTGCCGCACTACCGATCCGGATGAACTGTTCGTTCAAGGCGCGGCACAGAATCGTGCCAAGGCGGTGTGTACCGGATGTCCGGTACGCACGGAATGCCTGGCCGACGCCCTGGACAACCGGGTGGAGTTCGGCGTGTGGGGCGGGATGACCGAGCGCGAGCGGAGGGCGCTGCTGCGCCGCCGCCCGACCGTGACGTCATGGCGCCGCCTGTTGGAGACAGCGCGTACGGAATACGAGCGCAGCACGGGCATTCTGCCGGTGGACTGCGAGGACGAGACCTTCGACGAGGACGAGTACGCCGCCGTCGGGTAGCGATGGGCGGTTGGGCAGACGGTCAGGCGACTGATCGGATGACTGGTCGGGCATCTGGCCGGACGGCCGAGGGCTCGGTTGGCCATGCGCCCGTCGTCACGGGCGTCGTCAAGGGCGGTGCGCCATCAAGTGATCTTGGCGTGCCTGGATGTTGGGCACTCCGCCTCGCGCGTCGGCAGGGCGGTCCCTGTAGCGGTCCCCGTCTCGGCAGAGGCGGTAGAGGCCTGCGCTGATCGACGCGTATGCGGCGTATGTGGCGAGCCGGTGCCGCCGGCGGGCCGTACGGCTCAGGCGTCGGGGGCGGCGTCGATGTCCCTGCTGGTCTCCGCGCCGGCTTCCGTGCCGTTCAGTGCCAGGCGGTCGCCGATCGCGCGCAGGCCCGCGAGGTCATGGACATCGCCGGGCAGCGCGGCGACCTCCGTCACCGGGACCTCGGGGTGCAGCGCGGTGAAGCGGTCACGCGTGCGCCGTTCGCGCGCGAGGACCTGCATACGTTCCGCGTGCAGTCGTAGCAGCCCGGCGGCCAGTTGCGCCGCCGAGGCCGAAGTGGGTGCCTCATGCTCCGCCGCGGCAGCGGGGGAGAGGCCGCCGGCGGTACGTGATCCAGCCTTCCCGCCGTCGAGATCCACAATGCCGGTTGCTTCAAGATTATTTTCGGCGTGGTCCGCCGGGGGGTCGTCCTCGGCCTCGTCCTCCGCCAGCCCGTCCGTCAGGGCCTCCGCGGCTGCCAGGGCGCGCTCGGCGCTCAGTTGGGCGGCGCCGCTGCCGTGCACCCGGTTCAGCACGAGGCCGGCCAGCGGCATCTGTTCGGCGGCCAGCCGCTCGACGAAGTACGCCGCCTCGCGCAGCGCGTCCCGCTCCGGCGCGGCCACCACGAGGAACGCCGTACCGGGCGCCTGCAGCAGGCGGTAGGTGGCGTCCGCGCGGGTGCGGAAGCCGCCGAACATGGTGTCCATGGCGGCCACGAACGTCTGCACATCGCGCAGCAGTTGACCGCCCATGAGCTTGCTGAGCGTGCCGGTCATCATCGACATGCCGACATTGAGGAACTTCATGCCGGCCCGGCCGCCGACCTTCGCCGGCGCCATCAGCACCCGGATGAACTTGCCGTCCAGGAAGGAGCCGAGGCGCTTGGGCGCGTCCAGGAAGTCCAGGGCAGAGCGGCTCGGCGGCGTGTCGACGACGATCAGATCCCACTCGTCGCTCGCACGGAGCTGGCCGAGCTTCTCCATGGCCATGTACTCCTGCGTGCCCGCGAAACCGGCCGACAGGGACTGGTAGAAGGGGTTCTCCAGGATGGCGCGGGCGCGGTCGGCGTCCGCATGGCCCTCGACGATCTCGTCGAAGGTGCGCTTCATGTCCAGCATCATCGCGTGCAGTTCGCCGCCCGCGGTCTCGTCGACGCCCTTCACCCGGCGCGGGACGTTGTCGAGCTCGGAGATGCCCATCGACTGCGCCAGCCGCCTGGCCGGGTCGATGGTCAGCACGACGACCTTGCGGCCGCGCTCGGCGGCCCGTACGCCCAGCGCCGCGGCGGTGGTGGTCTTGCCGACGCCGCCCGAGCCGCAGCACACCACGATGCGGGTGCCAGGGTCGTCGATCAGCGCATCGACCTCCAGGCACGGGGCCGAGGCGTCCAGCGTCGTGTCGTCCGAGGTCATATCGGCCCCTGTTTCCGCAGCTCTCTCGCCAGTTGGTAGAGCCCGGCGAGGTCCACTCCCTCGGGGAGCAGCTCCAACTCGTAGGTGGGCAGGCCGATTGCGGTCAGCTCGGCATGCTCGGCGCGCTCCAGCTCGACCCGCTCGGCGTGCTCCCGCGCCTGCTCCAGCAGGGGGTCGATCAGCCGGTCCGCCAGGCCGCCGCGGCGGGCCCCGCCCAGGCCGGCCTGGGAGAGCGCCTTGGCGACGCCCGTACGGGCCCCGCGGGCGGCGATGACGTCGAGGTCGCCGTTGTCCAGGAGGGCCGGGCGGGTCATGTTGATGACGATGCCGCCGACGGGGATGCCCGCGGCGCGCAGCTCCGCGACACCGTCCGCGGTCTCCTGGACCGGCATCTCCTCCAGCAGCGTCACCAGATGCACCGCGGTCTCGGGCGACTTGAGGACCCGCATCACGGCCTGCGCCTGATTGTGGATCGGGCCGATCTTCGCAAGGCCGGCGACCTCGTCGTTGACGTTCAGGAACCGGGTGATGCGGCCGGTCGGCGGGGCGTCCATCACGACCGCGTCGTAGACGAACCTGCCGCTCCTGTCCTTACGGCGGACCGCCTCGCACGCCTTGCCGGTCAGCAGGACGTCCCGCAGGCCCGGCGCGATGGTCGTCGCGAAGTCGATCGCGCCGAGCTTCTTCAGCGCCCGGCCCGCGCTGCCGAGCTTGTAGAACATCTGGAGGTAGTCCAGCAGGGCGCGTTCGGCATCGATGGCGAGGGCATGGACCTCGCCGCCCGCCCGTCGCCCGCCACCGCCCCGAGCGGAATCTCCCCCAGACTCCGTCCGGGGGGACCCCCATTGCGATGCGCCTTCGGACGTCGGTCCGACGGCGATCTTGCGCTCCTCGTACGGAAGCGCCTCGGTCTCGAACAGCTGGGCAATGCCCTGCCGGCCCTCGACCTCGACCAGGAGGGTACGACGCCCCTCGGTGGCCAGGGCGAGGGCGAGGGCAGCGGCGACCGTGGTCTTGCCGGTGCCGCCCTTGCCGCTGACGACATGGAGCCTGCTCACGCCAAGGAGCCTAACCAGTCCACGTCGCGGCTACGCACGGGATACGCCCGGGAAGCCCCGGAGATCTTGCCCACGTTGCGTCCGGGTCCGGTCAGGGTTGTTCCGTAGGGGGCGGGCGCGGGCCTGGTCGGGCGCCGTGCCGGGCGGGCACGGGCGGGCCGTGGCGGACGGCGTCCGCCGCGGTGGTGGACAGGCATTACGCTCGGCCCATGACCAAGTGGGAATACGCGACCGTGCCGCTGCTCGTGCACGCGACGAAGCAGATTCTGGACACCTGGGGCGAGGACGGCTGGGAGCTGGTCCAGGTCGTGCCGGGCCCGAACAACCCCGAGCAGTTGGTGGCCTACCTGAAGCGGGAGAAGCAGGCGTGAGCACGGCCGAGGACAAGATCGCGGCGCTCGGGCTGAAGCTGCCGCAGGTCGTGCCGCCGCTGGCCACGTACCAGCCCGCGGTGCGCTCCGGCTCGTACGTCTTCACGTCCGGCCAGCTGCCGATGGTGGACGGCGCGCTGCCGGCCACCGGCAAGGTCGGTGCCGAGGTCAGCGCGGAGCAGGCCAAGGAACTCGCGGCTACGTGTGCGCTCAACGCGCTGGCCGCCGTGAAGTCCGTCATCGGCGACCTCGACAAGATCCAGCGGGTCGTCAAGGTCGTCGGCTTCGTGGCCTCCGCGCCGGACTTCACCGGGCAGCCGGGCGTCCTCAACGGCGCCAGTGAGCTGCTGGGCGAGATCCTCGGCGACAAGGGCGTGCACGCCCGGTCAGCGGTGGGCGTGGCGGTGCTGCCGCTCGACGCGCCGGTCGAGGTCGAGATCCAGGTCGAGGTCGCCGAGTAGGCCTTCCGCGCCTGTGCCCCCGGCCCCTCCCCCTCCTCCCCCTTCGGGGGAGGGGGCGGGGGGTGGGTTCGGGGGTGGGGGGCGGCCCAGCGCCTTCACCGGACGAACGGCGCCCCGCGTCCCGGTACGCCCTGGCGGCGGCGGAGCACGCCCGGCGTGAAAGCAGCCCTCGAACATCCGCGCACGAGCGCATAGCATCCGGCCATGTCGTCCACGACCAATGGCCAGTGGTACCCGCCGGAGTGGCCGGACCGCATCCGGGCCCTCGCGCACGGCGAGCTGACCCCTGCCGAGCCCCGGCGGGCCGCCACCGTCCTGCTGCTGCGGGACTCGGAATCCGGCGGCCCCGCCGTCCACATGCTGCGCAGACGCACCTCCATGGCCTTCGCCGGAGGCGCATACGCCTACCCCGGCGGCTCCGTCGACCCCCGTGACGAGCGTCCGGTGGCCTGGGCCGGTCCCTCGCGCGCCCAGTGGGCGGTCCGTATGGGCGTCGATCCGGCCAGTGCGCAGGCCGTCGTCTGCGCAGCCGTGCGCGAGACCTTCGAGGAGTCGGGCGTCCTGCTCGCCGGTGCCTCGGCCGACACGGTCGTCGCGGACACCACGGGCGAGGACTGGGAGGCCGACCGCGCGGCCCTGGTCGCCCATGAGCTGTCCTTCGCCGACTTCCTGGGGCGTCGCGGCCTGGTCCTGCGCTCCGACCTGCTGGGCGCCTGGGCCCGCTGGATCACCCCGGAGTTCGAGCCACGGCGCTACGACACCTGGTTCTTCGTCGCCGCGCTGCCCGAAGGCCAGCGCACCCGCAACACGTCCACCGAAGCGGACCGCACGGTGTGGATCCGGCCCGAGGACGCGGCCGCCGGCTACGACCGCGGCGAGCTGCTGATGATGCCGCCGACGATCGCGACGCTGCGCGGGCTCCAGCCGTACGCCACCGCCGCGGACGCGCTGGCCGCCGCGGAGGCCCAGGACCTGACACCGGTACTGGCCCGCGCGCGCCTGGTGGGCGGCGAGATCGAGCTGAGCTGGCCGGGCCACGACGAGTTCACCAAGCACATCGCGCCGACGGGTGCCGAGGGCGGCGCCCCCGGGGACGGCGATTCCGGCGGATCCTCAGGAGCCACCGGCCCTATGGGAGGGACCCCCGCATGACCGATGCAGCCGCGCTCCCGGGCCAGCCCCGTGGCGGAGTGATCTCCGGGCCGGCCACCGCCCGCGCCCACTGCGTGCTCGCCCCGAACCCGTCGGCGATGACCCTGGACGGCACCAATACCTGGATCGTCGCCGAGCCGGACTCCGATCTCGCCGTCGTCATCGACCCCGGGCCGCTCGACGAGGGCCACCTGCGGGCCGTCATCGACACCGCCGAGCGGGCCGGCAAGCGCATCGCGCTGACCCTGCTGACCCACGGTCACCCGGACCACGCCGACGGGGCCGCCCGGTTCGCCGAGCTGACCGGCTCGGCCGTACGGGCGCTGGACCCGGCGCTGCGCCTGGGGGACGAGGGCCTCGAAGCGGGCGACGTCATCACCACCGGGGGGCTCGAACTGCGCGTGGTGCCCACACCGGGGCACACCGCCGACTCGCTCTCCTTCCATCTCCCGGCCGACCGCGCCGTGCTGACCGGCGACACGATCCTCGGGCGCGGTACGACCGTGGTGGCGCACCCCGACGGCCGGCTGGGCGACTATCTGGACTCGCTGCGCCGGCTGCGCTCCCTCACGGTGGACGACGGCGTCTCGACGGTCCTGCCGGGCCACGGGCCGGTCCTGAACGACGCCCAGGGAGCGGTGGAGTTCTATCTGGCGCACCGTGCCCACCGGCTCGCCCAGGTGGAGACCGCGGTCGAGGCCGGCCATCGCAACCCCGCCGACGTCGTCGCGAACGTCTATGCCGACGTCGACCGGTCCCTGTGGCCGGCCGCCGAGCTCTCGGTGCGGGCACAGCTGGACTACCTGGGCGAGCACGGGCTGATCGAGGGCTGAGCGCCGGCCGGGCCCGGGAGCCGGTCCGGTCCCGCCGCGAGGGTTCGTCAGCGGGTCTACGGGCGGGGCGCCTTCGCCCCGTGGACGGCGAGGTACTCGTCGGCCAGCCAGGGGGCGAGGCCTTCCAGCAGCTCGTCCGGCAGCTTCGGGTACGCGGCGGGCGCCCGGGCGGCGCGTGCCGCGGCGCGCATCTGCTCGGCATGCGCCGGGTAGTAGCGGCCGAACACCTCGGCGGACTGGGCGAGATCACTGGTCCAGCCGCCCCAGCGCGGCATGACCAGTGTGAATCCGGTGCGTACGAGCCGGCGTGCCACGCCCCGGGTCAGCTGGGTGCGCTCGGCTTCCGTAGTGGCCGCCGCCGCCTTCGCGCGCAGACCGGGCAGGCTGCGCAAGAGATCGCCGTTGGTCTCGCGGGCGAGGAGCGAGGTGGGGCGGTAGCGGGGCAGCCGGGCGGCGAGATCCGGACCGCTCAGGGGCGTACACAGACACGCCACGAACCACCCCAGGTCGTAGCGCTCCAGCTCGCTCAGCAGCCGGTCCACGCCGAACAGCAGGAGTCCCGCGCCGTCGATCTGCCGGAAGGAGGCGTCCAGCCCGTCCTCGATGGCGCGGGCGGCGGCACGGTCGGCCCCGGTCGGCTCGTCCCGTAGGGCGATCAGCGCGTCGAGGTCGGAGACACCGGGGACGGCGGTGCCGCGCGGGATGCTGCCGTAGAGGTAGCTGCTGTGCAGACGGCCGGGGCCGAAGTGGCCGGTGAGCCGGGTGCCGAGCTCTGCCACGACGGGGGCGAAGGGCGCGGAGACACGGTCCAGGGACCCCTCCCGTACGAAGTGGCCGTCCTCGTCCAGGCCCGTACCGCTGCCGTAGATCATGGCGCCACTATGGCGACGAGGCGGGCAGCGGCGCGAGGCAGTAACCGCGAGGCAATAGCCGCGAGACGGTAACCGCGCGGCAACGGCGAAGGGCCCCGCCGGAGCGGGGCCCTTGCGAAGCCGTCTGCGGGGAGTGCTCAGCGCGAGCGCTTGGCCAGCCGCTCGACGTCCAGCAGGATCACGGCGCGCGCCTCCAGGCGCAGCCAGCCGCGGCCCGCGAAGTCCGCGAGCGCCTTGTTGACCGTCTCGCGGGAGGCGCCGACCAGCTGGGCCAGCTCTTCCTGCGTCAGGTCGTGGACGACGTGGATGCCTTCCTCGGACTGCACGCCGAAGCGGCGCGACAGGTCGAGCAGGGCGCGCGCCACACGGCCCGGCACGTCCGAGAAGACCAGGTCGGACATCTGGTCGTTGGTCTTGCGCAGCCGGCGGGCGACCGCCCGCAGCAGGGCCGTGGCCACCTCGGGGCGGGCGTTGAGCCAGGGCTGGAGGTCGCCGTGGCCCAGGCCGAGCAGCTTGACCTCGGTCAGGGCGGAGGCGGTGGCCGTACGCGGACCCGGGTCGAAGAGCGAGAGCTCACCGATCAGCTCGCCGGGGCCGAGGACGGCGAGCATGTTCTCCCGGCCGTCGGGGGAGGTGCGGTGCAGCTTCACCTTGCCCTCGGTGACCACGTAGAGGCGGTCGCCGGGGTCCCCTTCGTGGAACAGGGCGTCGCCGCGGGCGAGCGTGACCTCTCCCATAGAGGCGCGCAGCTCGGCCGCCTGCTCGTCA